>NZ_CP039146.1 GCF_013343215.1 Acinetobacter sp. 10FS3-1 | reverse complement strand
AACCGTGATATTTATAATTTAACTTAGTTTTTATATACAAAAGTGGAAAAACTTTCAAGACTTTCACCACAATATTCTAAAAGTGGAAAGTTTGTCATCAAAAAGAAGCATTTTAGCCGATTTCCTGCACTTAAAGTGGAATTAATTATAATCTTTCCACCTCATGATGACAGACCTTCCACCTTTAGTCTCGAAATTACAGTTCAGAAGGTCTATTTTTACTTTTTTCATTCAGGTCTAGTTAGGTTAAGTCAGATAAAAACCCTGATGTGACAAGGCTTCCACCTTTTTGTTAGATTTAAAAGGTATAACTGCACATATAATCATCAGGAAATATCCAATAAAAACAGATTATCCACAGGTTAAGAAGATACAGTGACAATCTTTCCACCTTTAAAGCTTAGTTATGAGACTTTATTAACAGCTTAAATATTTGTTTTTTATATTATTTTTAAATAAAAATAGCAGTTCTAAAAATAGTAGTGACAAACCTTCCACCCTAGTGACAGACCTTCCACTTTATAGTGACAAACCTTCCACTTTATAGTGACAGACCTTCCACTTTACGGTGACAGACCTTCCACTTTATAGTGACAAACCTTCCACTTTATAGTGACAAACCTTCCACTTTTAAAGTTACAAGCATTTGTTTTATATAATAAAAATATGATCCTAATTATTAATTAGCTAAATAACTAATTATTCTAATTTTTAATTAAGCTAGCTTAGTTAAAAATTTATTTTTTAAGTTGTTTTACAGCTGAATAAATAGGATTTATAAATTTAAAAACTATAGTAAGATGAATGAAAGTTATTTATATTACTAAACATTGAAATAAGGAAGCATCTGACACGCATGTCTGCAAAAATTATTACTGTTGCTAACCATAAAGGCGGATGTGGCAAAACAACGACTGTTGTACACCTAGCCTCAGAACTTGCCAATCTGGGCTACAAAGTTTTAGTCATTGATTTAGATCCTCAAGCAAACGCAAGTTTACACATTGGGATCCAACATCCAAGCGAAATTGCTGTCACTACAGCAGAATTACTAGTGGGCGATATTTCGTTGTTGGCAGATGCATTACAAGAAGAAACGAACTTTGAAAAAGTATCATTAATTTATGGTTCCTTAAATTTAGGAAAAACTGAAGATCAACTAAAAGAAGAAGCTCCCCGTCCTTCTGAAGAGTTAAATATCAAGTTAAAACTATTAAAAGATCTTTATGATTTTATATTGATCGACTGTCCACCTAGCCTTAAATTATTAACCAGCAATGCCTTGGCATCTTCAACACATGTCGTTATCCCTATCGAATCAGGATCACAATATGGATTGTATGGGGTAACAGATCTTTTAAATCATCTTGAAAAAATCAAACGTATTAATCCAGATTTAGAGCTTTTAGGCGCTTTACTAATTAAGCATGATGAACGTCAGAATGTCTGTAAGCTGATTCGGGATGAAGCCTTGAAACAGGTAGGTAAAATTTTAGAAACCACAATTCCTCAAAGTACTAAAGTCAATCAAGCAGCGATTCTGCAACAACCACTTTTGAAAGTAGAAAAAAATTCAAAAGTACGTAAGGCTTTTGAAAGCCTTGCCAATGAAATTGTAGTGAAAATTAAAACCTGAGAGCATTATGGCAAGCACCAAAGAGCTTTTAGCTCAGAAACTGAAACAGAATACAGAAAAACATCAGCAAGCACAGAAAGACAATATTAAAGAGCCGAAAGAGTTTAGACGTAATGTCCCTATTGAGGATATCAGCCGAAGTCCAAACCAGCCGCGTAAAATATTTGAAGAGTCACAGTTAAAAGAACTGGCGGATTCTATTAATGAAATCGGCCTTTTGCAGCCCATTACAGTACGTAAACTGGATAATCTGAAATATGAACTGATTGCAGGCGAGCGACGCTTACGGGCACATCAATTACTCGGAAAGTCTGTGATTGAAGCCATTATAATTGATGCAAATAATGTAGAAGCATCTTTGTTAACCCTGGCAGAGAATTTAAAGCGTCAGGATCTGACAGATTATGAGATTTTTATTGGCTTGAACTCACTTGATGAGAAATTAAAGAAAAACAAGCAACGTTTAGCCAATTCACTGGGTTTAAATCGCGAAGATATGTACAAGTATTTAGCATACGAAAAACTGCCGCAAGCAATTTTAAATGACCTTGATGTGGAACCGGGCTTGCTAGGCCGTACTGCTGCAACTGCATTCAAAAAATTTCTATCGGATCATCTTGAACAACTCTCTGAAGCCGAAATGGCCTTACTCGGAGCTTGGGAAAAATTAAAAGACAAAAAACTCGAGCAAAGCAAAGTTACTACTTATGCTGAAAAACTATTGAGTCAGAATCCAGAAAAACTGACCACAACATCCGTGGTCAGAAAAATTGAATATGCTGGTAAGATTGCGGGGAATATCAAACTGAATCAAAAACAGCTTAAAGTTTCTCTGAATATCTCGAAAATTGACGAAGCCAGTCTTTTACAATTAGAAGATTTCTTAAAACAGCTGATTCAAAAAAGCGAAAAAGTGTAGCAAGTTGCTACACTTTTTTAGTCCCGTCAAACTAATTACATCCTCATGCATTATTGAAATTTGCTTTCTTAAGTATGCGTCTTAACATTTGGTCTTTGATAGTACTATTACTTCAGACTGAGATTAAATTCTGCCTTTCTTCTTGTGGAGTGGTTTATATTTATCCGGAAATATTATATATGTCCATATAATCACTCCCAGTTTTCACGTTTTGTATCAAAATAATCAATTCCTATCAGATTTTCCGATAGGGAAATTTATATGCTGGTGGAATATAAATAGTTTGGTGGTGTTTCAAAAAGTATGCTGCCGTTAAACAAATCCGTTATTAAGGTAAAAGAAAGTAAGCATCCGGCTAACACAGCCTTACCAAGCGATCCTATAAGCCTTAATTTAGTCCCCACCTAAAAACAAGTGGGGACTTAATCCATGAACATGGATATATATTCAGCAACACCTCCTGTTGCTAAAAAACGCAGATCATACAGCAAAGAATTCAAACTCAGTATTGTCAATGCCTGCAAAAATCCTAATACCTCGATCGCTTCGGTCGCACTGCAACATAGTATTAATGCCAACCTTGTCAGTCGTTGGATCAGGATCTTCAGCCATCATGAGGGTGCCGTGCAGGATCCTACTCATGTGAATCCAGCATTTATTGCTTTGCCTTACACTGCTGCAATCAGCCAACCTATTGATGAGAGGATCACGTTGTGTATCACCGTGCCTCATACGAATAATGATATTCAGCTAAAATGGCAGACATCAGAAATACCTGCCTTGGCAGAATTACTCAAGGCACTGGCAACATGATCCGCATTGATGAAATTTGGCTCTCTACCCAGCCCATGGACATGCGTGCAGGTATGGATACTGTCATGGCTCAGGTGGTGAGAGCCTTTGGCTACATCAAACCGCATTGCGCCTACCTGTTCTGTAATAAACGTGGTCATCGTATGAAAGTGTTGGTACATGATGGACTGGGCATCTGGCTGTGTGCCCGGCGTTTGGAACAGGGTAAATTTCACTGGGCTCAAGTTCACCAAGGTGAAACCGTGGCCCTCAGCCCGGAACAGTTACAGGCATTAATCCAAGGTTTGCCCTGGCAGAGAATTGGATTGCAGCAAGTGGTGAATATGCTCTAAACCAAGCTCGACCATTCTGCCATCCTCCAAACGTTCTATTTCATTCTCTTCATGACCTCAGGCATACTGCGGTCATGAATACGCTGCCTGACTTAAGCCAACTGACCCATGAACAACTGCTGGAATTCACCAGACAGTTGGCGATGCAGCATCAGTCTCTAGCACAATCAAACCAGCAATTAGATGCCAGAGTTCAACATCTTGAAGTCACCAATCAGCAATTAGATTCTAAAGTTCAACATCTTTCTATTCTCAATCAAAAATACGAGCATGAACTCGCACTATTTAAACAGCACAAATTCGGCAGTAAAAACGAACATCTCACTGCAAAACAAATCCATCTGTGGGATGAAGCGGTTGAAGAAGATATCGCAGCCGTTGATCTGGAATTAGAACGATTAAATGCAGATAAAACCCATGCAGCGACACAGAAAGCCACAGTCAACAAACCTAAACGTCGACCACTGCCAGATCATCTACACACCATCCGTATTGAGCATGAACCTGCATCAACCCAATGTGCTTGTGGCTGCCGACTCCGTCGTATCGGCGAAGATGTCAGTGAAAAACTGCATTTCAGACCGGCACAGTTCTATAAGGAACAGCATTTGCGTGGCAAATGGGTCTGTGATCAGTGTGACACCCTGACTCAGCAAGCGATGCCCGCCTATGTGATTGATAAAGGCATTGCTTCACCTGAACTGCTCAGCCATGTGCTGGTATCGAAATATGCCGATCATTTACCGCTGTACCGTCAACGTCTGATCTATCAGCGGGCGGGAATCGAACTTTCTAGATCAACTTTATCTGACTGGATAGGTCGCTGCGGTGTAGAACTGGAACCTCTGGCCAATGCCTTAAAAGAGGTGGTACTACAACAGCAGGTGCTGCATGCAGATGAAACACCGGTCACCATCATGCGGATGGGTGAGAATAATAAAAAACCGAAGAAAGGTTATGTCTGGGCCTATGCCACCACACAGTACAATCCAGTTCAGGCGGTGATCTATGACTTTCAGGATAGTCGTTCAGGCCAGCATGCTGAAGAGTTGTTAGCGGCAATGTAAAAATGACCCCCCAACAGCATTTGAAAATTGACCCCCTTGGTTAATATAGTGGTCTTTTTGGACTGCTCAACATGTTAACTTTGGAGCAAGCAGTGACAATCCAAATACTTCATCAACAAGGTCAATCTATTAAGGCAATTAGCCGCGAACTCGGTATTTCTAGAAATACTGTGTGTAAATATTTACGATCTCAAGTAACACCTAAATATCAACGAACACAATCTAAAGTGAGTATTCTTGAGCCTTATAAACCGTATTTAATCAAACGAGAGATGGCTCCGGAAATTTGAACAACTCCTATAAGTGATACTCTGCTCCTCAAATGATGTTATAAACATCAATATATGGAGTATTTTATGGCACGTAGACCAAGAAGAAATCATTCAAACGACTTTAAGGCTAAGGTAGCACTTGCTGCGATCAAAGCAGAAAAAACACTTGCTGAATTGAGTTCTGAGTTTGATGTTCATCAAAACCAAATTATTGACTGGAAAAATAAATTGATCTCAGCTTCCTCACAAGCTTTCGATCAATCAAAAGCTCCATCAGAACCTCCCATTGATCTTAAAAAGTTACATGCAAAAATCGGTGAGCAGGCATTAGAAATTGATTTTTTAGAAGGTGTGTTGAAGAAACTGGGCCGCTTCAACCACAAAAGTTAATCGATCACTCACTTCAGATTTCAGTATCTAAACAAGCTAAGTTACTGAAAGTCTCTCGTGGTTGTTATTATTATCGCCCAAAACCTGTTAGCTCATCAGATCTGAAGCTGATGCGATGTATTGATGAATTACATATGCAATATCCTTTTGCAGGCAGTCGTATGATGCGTGATTTGTTGAATCGTCAAGGGCATCATATAGGACGACGTCATACACGTACTTTAATGAAGAAAATGGGTATTCAGGCGTTATATTGCAAACCAAATTTAAGCCAGGCTAATCAAGCTCACCGTAAATATCCATATCTGCTCAAAGGATTGGCTATTCAGCGCAGTAATCAAGTGTGGTCTACAGATATAACGTATATCCCTATGGCAAAAGGCTTTGTTTATTTATGTGCTGTGATTGATTGGCATAGCCGTAAGGTACTTGCGCATAGGGTATCGATTAGTATGGAGGTGGATTTTTATATTTCGGCTTTAAATGAAGCGATTGAAAAATATGGATCACCTGAAATATTGAATACAGACCAAGGCAGTCAGTTCACCAGTGATGCATTTATTGATGTATTGAAATCAAATGGCATTCAAATCAGTATGGATGGTAAAGGTCGATGGGTAGATAATGTGATGGTTGAACGATTATGGCGGAGCGTTAAATATGAAGAGGTGTATCTCAAAGCTTATAGCAGTATCACAGATGCGAAGTGCTTATTTTGAGTTTTATAATCTGAAACGACCTCATTCGAGTCTAGACAAAATGACACCAAATGAGTTTAACTATGATCAGCTACCCCAACAAAACAAGGTGGCTTAACTAGAGCGGAATATCACTTATAAATACGCTTTTAGTTGTTCAAACAAGTGGAACCATCTCTGTTTTGGATCGGCGCTCAATCTGAATGTTCACTTCCACATGCTGTTTCTCGACGGTGTGTATGTCGAGCAATCCCACGGCTCAGCGCGTTTCCGCTGGGTCAAGGCGCCGACCAGCCCAGAGCTCACCCAGCTGACGCACACCATCGCCCACCGGGTGGGTCGCTATCTGGAACGGCAAGGCCTGCTGGAACGGGATGTCGAAAACAGCTATCTGGCCTCGGATGCGGTGGATGACGACCCGATGACACCCCTGCTGGGGCACTCGATCACTTACCGTATCGCTGTCGGTTCACAGGCGGGGCGAAAGGTGTTCACTTTGCAAACTCTGCCGACCAGTGGTGATCCGTTCGGTGACGGGATTGGCAAGGTAGCCGGGTCCAGCCTGCACGCCGGCGTGGCGGCCAGGGCCGATGAACGCAAGAAGCTCGAACGGCTGTGCCGGTACATCAGCCGCCCGGCGGTATCCGAGAAGCGGCTGTCGTTAACACGAGGCGGCAACGTGCGCTACCAGCTCAAGACGCCGTACCGGGACGGCACCACGCACGTCATTTTCGAACCATTGGATTTCATTGCAAGGCTGGCCGCCCTGGTACCGAAGCCCAGAGTCAACCTAACCCGCTTCCACGGGGTGTTCGCACCCAACAGTCGGCACCGGGCGTTGGTCACGCCGGCAAAACGGGGCAGGGGCAACAAGGTCAGGGTGGCTGATGAACCGGCAACACCAGCACAACGGCGAGCGTCGATGACATGGGCGCAACGGCTCAAGCGTGTTTTCAATATCGACATCGAGACCTGCAGCGGCTGCGGCGGCGCCATGAAAGTCATCGCCTGCATTGAAGACCCTATAGTGATCAAGCAGATCCTTGATCACCTGAAGCACAAAGCCGAAACCAGCGGGACCAGGGCGTTACCCGAAAGCCGGGCGCCACCGGCTGAGCTGCTCCTGGGTCTGTTTGACTGACGAGCCTGAAGGCCAACGATACCAATCAAAATGCTGCGTTCACAGCGCCGCGGCAGGGATCCGCCGTGCTGGTTGTCGGAAAAGGAGCCGCTAGTGGGAAAGAGGAGGGTAAATTTTCAGCGTTGCTGGCTCCCCGTCAGCCGGATTGGGTTGCATCGCAGGGGTGTCGAAAGAGTCAACTGCGGTCCAAAGCTGTTGGACTTGGGTGAAAAGGGCGTTTATTCTTCCTATACGTCGATCGATTGAATGAAGGACATATACAATCATTTCTCCGACATTTGGTTATGGAGCGAAAAGTTTCAATATCTTATCAAAACCAGGCAATCAATGCGATTAAGTTTTATTACGAACGTGTTTTGGGTGGACAACGGAAAACATATTTCATCGAAAGACCAAAAAAAGAAAAAACACTTCCTGTTGTGATGAGTGAAGAAGAAACCATTCGGGTACTACGCGCTATTGAAAACGTGAAACACAAGGCTATTCTGATGACTATTTATTCGGCAGGTTTGCGCATTTCTGAATGTATAAACCTGAAAATAAAAGACATTGACTCCAAGCGCATGCAAATTCGTATAGAACAGTCAAAAGGAAAAAGAGATCGTTATACCATTTTATCTGAGAAAACATTAATTATTTTAAGAACATACTTTATGGAATATAAACCAAAAGATTATTTATTTGAAGGTCAAAAAGGTGGCGCATACTCAAGCCGAAGTATTCAAAACATTTTTAAAGCAGCTGTTTTAAAAGCAAAGATTCAAAAGGAAGTTACTGTACATACCTTACGACATAGCTTTGCAACGCATTTGCTTGAGAATGGTACGAGTTTACGTTATATTCAAATGACAATGCGAATAGATACAGACAAACAAATGAATTTACTTAGTGATAAGAACGTTGCAATAATTGGTGGTGGACCCGTTGGACTGACTATGGCAAAATTATTACAGCAAAACGGCATAGACGTTTCAGTTTACGAAAGAGACAACGACCGAGAGGCAAGAATTTTTGGTGGAACCCTTGACCTACACAAAGGTTCAGGTCAGGAAGCAATGAAAAAAGCGGGATTGTTACAAACTTATTATGACTTAGCCTTACCAATGGGTGTAAATATTGCTGATGAAAAAGGCAATATTTTATCCACAAAAAATGTAAAGCCCGAAAATCGATTTGACAATCCTGAAATAAACAGAAATGACTTAAGGGCTATCTTGTTGAATAGTTTAGAAAACGACACGGTTATTTGGGATAGAAAACTTGTTATGCTTGAACCTGGTAAGAAGAAGTGGACACTAACTTTTGAGAATAAACCGAGTGAAACAGCAGATTTGGTTATTCTTGCCAATGGTGGAATGTCGAAAATAAGGAGCTTTGTTACCGACACGCAAGTTGAAGAAACCGGTACTTTCAACATCCAAGCTGATATTCTTCAACCGGAAATAAACTGTCCCGGATTTTTTCAGCTATGCAACGGCAACCGATTAATGGCGGGACATCAGGGCATTTTATTGTTTGCCAATCCCAATAATAATGGTGCATTGTATTTAGGAATTAGTTTTAAAACGCCCGATGAATGGAAAAATAAAATTCCCTTAGATTTTCAGGACAGAAACAGCGTTGCCGATTTTTTATTGAAAAGATTTTCCAAATGGAGTGAAGTTTACAAACAATTAATACGTTCGGTATCAACATTTCAATGCTTGCCCACAAGGAAATTTCCTTTGAACAATGATTGGAAAAGTAACCGTCCATTACCCATAACAATGATTGGCGATGCTGCTCATTTGATGTCGCCTTTTGCAGGACAGGGTGTAAATACGGGATTATTGGATGCTTTGATATTGTCTGAAAACCTTACAAACGGAGAATTTACAAGTATTGAAAATGCCATCGAAAACTACGAACAACAAATGTTTGTTTATGCAAAAGATACGCAGGACGAATCGACAGAAAACGAAACCGAAATGTTTAGTCCCAATTTTTCGTTTCAAAAATTATTGAATCTATAAACAGTAAGAAAAAACGGCTACTAACAAGCAGTTTTGCAATAGTGGGGCAGAAGTGCAAAATTGAACTTGTGTGCTTCTATCAACTTTTGTACATTAGCTGCCAGTTTAAGATGGGTGCATTTGAGTATGCCCAAAGGAGCCCGCAAGTATGCGCAGGACGAAGCCAGTAGCCGCGCCGATGGTGGCGCGGGTCTATCTGCGCGTCAGCACCGACGCGCAGGACTTGGAACGCCAAGAGGCGATCACTACGGCCGCGAAGGCCGCCGGCTACTACGTCGCCGGCATCTACCGTGAGAAGGCATCCGGCGCACGCGCCGACCGGCCTGAGCTGCTGCGCATGATCGGCGACCTACAGCCCGGCGAGGTGGTCATTGCCGAGAAGATCGACCGCATCAGCCGCCTACCTTTGCCCGAGGCCGAGCGCCTGGTGGCCTCGATACAGGCCAAAGGCGCACGCCTGGCCGTCCCTGGCGTGGTCGATCTATCCGACCTGGCGGCCGAGGCCCAGGGCGTCGCCAAGATCGTGCTGGAAGCCGTGCAGATCATGCTTTTTCGCCTGGCCTTGCAGATGGCCCGCGACGACTACGAGGACAGGCGCGAACGCCAGCGCCAAGGCATTGAGTTGGCCCGCCAGGCCGGGCGGTACAAGGGCCGCCGTGCTGATCCGAAGCGCCGCGCCCAAGTTGTCGCGCTGCGCAAGTCCGGCTACAGCATCAACAAGACCGCCGAGCTGGCCGGGTACAGTGCGGCCCAGGTGAAACGGATATGGGCCGAGGTCAGCCAGGCCGAAGCGAAGCAGCACGGCGCGTTCGTGGAGGACGCATTGACGGAAGCCGATGCCCTGGCCGCTGTCGGCCAGGATGAGCGCCAGGAGGAAAGGGCATGAAGAAGCCGAACCAAGACGACGAGCCGTTTTTCATCACCGAGGAGATTGCGGCCGAAATGATCGCCGGCGGCTATGAGTTCGAGCTGCCGCCCATTCCTTGCACCATCCGCCTACGCGACGTGCTGGAGCGCATGACCGATGCTGAGCTAGCATTGCAGCCGGGCGAGATCGCCGACCAGGAGCGTGAACGCTGCCGGCGCAAGCCGTGTTCAACCTCATGATCTGGTCATGGTATTTTTCATGGCACTGAGCCTGATAGTTCTTGCAAATTGTTGTCACTAAAGGGTTTTGTGTGCTTGTTTACAATCGAGTGGGAGTGACGGGCACTGGCTGGCAATGTCTAGCAACGGCAGGCATTTCGGCTGAGGGTAAAAGAACTTTCCGCTAAGCGATAGACTGTATGTAAACACAGTATTGCAAGGACGCGGAACATGCCTCATGTGGCGGCCAGGACGGCCAGCCGGGATCGGGATACTGGTCGTTACCAGAGCCACCGACCCGAGCAAACCCTTCTCTATCAGATCGTTGACGAGTATTACCCGGCATTCGCTGCGCTTATGGCAGAGCAGGGAAAGGAATTGCCGGGCTATGTGCAACGGGAATTTGAAGAATTTCTCCAATGCGGGCGGCTGGAGCATGGCTTTCTACGGGTTCGCTGCGAGTCTTGCCACGCCGAGCACCTGGTCGCTTTCAGCTGTAAGCGTCGCGGTTTCTGCCCGAGCTGTGGGGCGCGGCGGATGGCCGAAAGTGCCGCCTTGCTGGTTGATGAAGTACTGCCTGAACAACCCATGCGTCAGTGGGTGTTGAGCTTCCCGTTTCAGCTGCGTTTCCTGTTTGCCAGCCGGCCCGAGATCATGGGGTGGGTGCTGGGCATCGTTTACCGCGTCATTGCCACGCACCTGGTCAAGAAAGCGGGCCATACCCACCAAGTGGCCAAGACGGGCGCGGTCACCCTGATCCAGCGTTTTGGATCGGCGCTCAATCTGAATGTTCACTTCCACATGCTGTTTCTCGACGGTGTGTATGTCGAGCAATCCCACGGCTCAGCGCGTTTCCGCTGGGTCAAGGCGCCGACCAGCCCAGAGCTCACCCAGCTGACGCACACCATCGCCCACCGGGTGGGTCGCTATCTGGAACGGCAAGGCCTGCTGGAACGGGATGTCGAAAACAGCTATCTGGCCTCGGATGCGGTGGATGACGACCCGATGACACCCCTGCTGGGGCACTCGATCACTTACCGTATCGCTGTCGGTTCACAGGCGGGGCGAAAGGTGTTCACTTTGCAAACTCTGCCGACCAGTGGTGATCCGTTCGGTGACGGGATTGGCAAGGTAGCCGGGTCCAGCCTGCACGCCGGCGTGGCGGCCAGGGCCGATGAACGCAAGAAGCTCGAACGGCTGTGCCGGTACATCAGCCGCCCGGCGGTATCCGAGAAGCGGCTGTCGTTAACACGAGGCGGCAACGTGCGCTACCAGCTCAAGACGCCGTACCGGGACGGCACCACGCACGTCATTTTCGAACCATTGGATTTCATTGCAAGGCTGGCCGCCCTGGTACCGAAGCCCAGAGTCAACCTAACCCGCTTCCACGGGGTGTTCGCACCCAACAGTCGGCACCGGGCGTTGGTCACGCCGGCAAAACGGGGCAGGGGCAACAAGGTCAGGGTGGCTGATGAACCGGCAACACCAGCACAACGGCGAGCGTCGATGACATGGGCGCAACGGCTCAAGCGTGTTTTCAATATCGACATCGAGACCTGCAGCGGCTGCGGCGGCGCCATGAAAGTCATCGCCTGCATTGAAGACCCTATAGTGATCAAGCAGATCCTTGATCACCTGAAGCACAAAGCCGAAACCAGCGGGACCAGGGCGTTACCCGAAAGCCGGGCGCCACCGGCTGAGCTGCTCCTGGGTCTGTTTGACTGACGAGCCTGAAGGCCAACGATACCAATCAAAATGCTGCGTTCACAGCGCCGCGGCAGGGATCCGCCGTGCTGGTTGTCGGAAAAGGAGCCGCTAGTGGGAAAGAGGAGGGTAAATTTTCAGCGTTGCTGGCTCCCCGTCAGCCGGATTGGGTTGCATCGCAGGGGTGTCGAAAGAGTCAACTGCGGTCCAAAGCTGTTGGACTTGGGTGAAAAGGGCGTTTATTCTTCCTATACGTTGTCGGCAGCGGGCCAAAAAGGAATACGTCCATGCCCATCGAGGTGAAACCGGCTGTGAGCGCGGGTTCAAGCATATAGCCCGACAGGCGCGTATCCTTGCCGATCACGACACGATGGCGGTGGTCACCGCGACGAAAGACACGGCCAGCCGCCATTCCGACGCGCAAGGCGGTTTCCGCCGTCATCGCGCCTTCGTTGGCTTTGCCACGAATACCGTCTGTGCCGAAATATTTGCGCACCATAAGGTCGATTATCCTGTCGTCGGGTCGCCCTCAAAGGGGACATGCCTGCTGAACCGCGAATATAGAGAAATATCCCGAATGTGCAGTTAACGAATTCTTGCGGTTTCTTTCAGCGCCGCCAATACCGCCAGCCCGTCGCGCAAGGGGCGCGGCTCGTGTGTGCGGATGAAGTCAGCTCCACCTGCGGCGGCGGCAAGCTCTGCAGCGAGTGTCGCGGCCCCGACATCCCCCGGACCACGGCCTGTGAGCGCGCGCAGAAAGGATTTGCGCGAAACAGACAGAAGCACCGGCAAATCGAAGCGCAGCCGCAATTCATCGAACCGCGCCAGCACCGAGAGCGAGGTTTCGGGAGCAGCCCCCAGAAAAAACCCCATGCCGGGATCAAGGACAAGGCGGTTGCGTTTGATACCGGCACCCGTCAGCGCCGCGATGCGCGCGTCAAAGAACGCCGCAATGTGATCCATGATGTCGCCAGCGGGTGCCTCGCGCCGATCTGCCTGCCCGTCTTGCACCGAATGCATAACGACGAGTTTGGCAGATGATTTCGCCAATTGCGGATAGAACGCAGCGTCTGGAAAACCGCGAATATCATTGAGATAGGCCACACCACGCGACAAGGCATAGGCTTGCGTCGCGGGTTGATAACTGTCGAGCGAGACGGGAATGCCATCTGCCTTGAGCGCGTCCAGCACCGGCGCGATACGCGCGATTTCTGTGTCGGACGAAACAGGCGCGGCGTCGGGATTGCTGGATGCCGGACCGAGGTCGATCACATCTGCCCCCTCGGCCATCAGCTTACGCGCCTGCGCAATGGCTGCGTCTGGCGCCAGATACCGGCCTCCATCGGAGAAACTGTCCGAGGTTATGTTGACGATGCCGAAAATGATGAGCGATTTATTCATGGGGGCTTCTATAATAATAATAATCGAGCATGAGTCTCATACGGATGCTCGGGTCGAAAGGGAATCCCCAGGCGAGTAACCTGTTTGCGGTGATCCATTAGCTGCAGGAGCAGAATAGCATACATCTGGAAGCAAAGCCAGGAAAGCGGCCTATGGAGCTGTGCGGCAGCGCTCAGTAGGCAATTTTTCAAAATATTGTTAAGCCTTTTCTGAGCATGGTATTTTTCATGGTATTACCAATTAGCAGGAAAATAAGCCATTGAATATAAAAGATAAAAATGTCTTGTTTACAATATTGTGGGTAATATTAACCAAAGTGTTGAATCCTTGGTGAAGACTAGCCACTTATTGGCTCCTTTTCCTGAAGCCATGATCGATTCAGCATTCTTTGATCGCTTTCATGCCTATATCCCGGGTTGGGAAATTCCGAAAATGCGCCCGGAATTCTTTACCAACCGTTATGGCTTGATCGTTGATTATCTGGCTGAGTTCTTCCGGGAAATGCGTAAGCGTAGTTTTGCGGATGCCATTGAGAAGTACTTTAAGCTAGGGAATAACCTGAATCAGCGTGATGTGATTGCCGTTCGCAAGACGGTTTCTGGATTGATGAAGCTGCTCTACCCACATGGTCAATTTAACAAAGAAGATGTACGGCAATGCCTGGAATATGCGCTGCAGGTGCGCCGTCGGGTCAAAGAACAGCTGAAAAAAATTGGGGGGATGGAATTCTATGATGTGCATTTTAGCTATATCGACAATGACACCCTAGAAGAGCATTTTGTTTCGGTAAAAGAGCAGGGTGGAGGTGGACTTATTCCCGAAGGTCCTGCTAAACCAGGCTTCCTGTATACCATTGGCCTCAGTAATAAGGGCATGCCAGGCTTATACCGCTTAGAACTTCAAGTCACTAAAGGTTCAGGAAAATTGGCGACATCTGGCTTATGGAATTCAAGTAGTGCCAAAGAACAGGTCAAGATTGCTTTTGATTACTTCAAGGCCAATGCATCCCGGATCTCGGGGGGCAGTAAGGTGCTGGAACATGATTTCCACTTACATGTGGTGGAATTACAGAATACCGGCCCGCTCAGCCATCTTGCTCTGCCAAGTTTAGTGGCTTTCGCTTCTGGCCTCTTAGGACGATCGGTACAAAGTCAGATGGTGGTACTGGGTGATATGAGCTTGGGTGGTTCAGTGACACCGGTGGAAAGTATTGCCGAATGTCTGCAAGTTGCTTTTGATGCGGGTGCCAAGAAGGTTGCTTTACCAATGAGTAGTGCGGCAGATATCCCAACGATTCCTGTGGAACTGTTTACCAAGTTCCAGACCAGCTTTTATGCAGATCCGGTGGATGCGGTGTTTAAAGGGTTAGGGGTGGATTAATTTCATATCTGTCTGGAAGAGTTACAGTAGATTGTTTTAAATTCAGTTTCTCAAGTTAAACACCATGTTGTAAAAGCATAATACTGCCTCTTTTAAAGAGCTAGTATTTTAGGGGGGATTACCCTTCATTTTTTTTGATCAGATATCTGTTGTACTTTGACAGGATTTTGTTGATCTAAATATTTTTGATACCAAACACGCAATGTTTCAGGAGTACAACCGATTTTAGGATCAATAGCTGTGATTGCTGCCCAAGTAGAAGGATAATCTTTTTCAGATTCAATCAATAATTGAACCGCTCTTTCTCTGATTTCAGGGGGCAATTTTACTTTGCCATTTGTAAGGTAAAAGGGGTCAATTTTAGAATGCCGTTGACAATGTATCGCCTTTTGAGTTTGAAGCAATGTACAATGATAAGATTAACCCGTTAGGTCAGGTGGCCTAACTTAAATAAAAAGTCTCCGACAAACCCGGTACGGTTCACTATCTATTGTTATTCTTACCTGAAATTGATGTGAGCTTATAGAGACAAGGTAAATTTGCAAAAGTGCCGGCTATTCAGTGTTCATTGAATGTTTAATTTAATTTATTAAGCTTGACCTTGGAGTGGCTCTAAGCCTTATACTTGGTACAAATTTTTCGATTGTTATGATGATGCGTTCTACTACATGGATTACAGTCTTGGTTGGATTGTTCATGTTCCAAAGCTTTTGGAATGTGGCGGCGGCCTTTTGTGTCCATGAACAACAGCCTCAATCACAGCAGAGTTATCATTTTGGTCATCACCAAAATACCTTGTGTGCCAGCGATAGTCGTCAACACGATCATAATGGACAGTCAGAAAACATAAAAACATTCAGTAGCGATTTAGAAATCGGTGAAGATCATCAAGATCATCTACCATCGATGACGCATTTGATTGTACAAAATGAAAAAGTAGATGTGTTTCATCCAAGCTCTGAAGTTAAAGTGAATCCACAATTTCATTGGAAAAACAGCTATCAGGCTCCTGACCTGTTTCAACAAAGCCCACCTCCCGAATTTTCCCCGCTCATGGTGGGGTAGCCTAAAACATTCCCACCACTTTTATTATTTAAATAAGTGGGAAAAATCATGTCTTCACAATCAATTATACTCTTGCGTCATAGCTTGGTTGCTTGTATATGTGCAGCGGCTATGCAATATAGCTATGCTGAAAACGTTACCAGCTTTGAATCCGCTTTAGCAAAAGTACAAAGTTACCAGACTCAAGACAAGCTGTGGCAACAAGTTCAGCAAATATCTGAATTGAATATTCAGCAAAGTCGGTTATGGCAGAATCCAAGTATAAGTTTAGAACAGTCTGGCTTTGGCTCAGGTCAAGAACAGGAATTCAATGTTGGCGTTAGTCAACCTCTAGATCTATTTGGTCAGCGTAAGCTGAACCGGGTGATTGCCAATACCTCGAATCAACAAATCCAATTGCAACAGCAATTATGGAAGGCACAAAGCCAACTGATTGTTAAATTTGCATGGTCGCAATTTGCACTTGCTGAGGTTGAGCAGTCTGCTTATTCAGTACAGTTAAAAACAAGTAAAGCCAATCTGGACAGTGCCCAGAAACGCTATCAGGCAGGCAGTATTGCCCTGGTTGATTTTGAGCGTACCCAAATTGAAGCGCTAGAAATCCAACGACTTTATCAGCAAGCGATGCTGAATAAACAAGCTGCCGGTCGTCAGCTGTCTAATTTGTGGGGGGGAGAAACATCTTCACATCTTCAATTGAATAAAACCGCTATCCCTTGGCCAGAGCAAAGTCTCCAAACTGTGCAACGGTATATTGCTGAAGGGTGGCTAGAAAAATTCTATGCCTTGAACATTCAGCAATCGGATCATCAAATTGAAAATTTAAGAATTCAGGCACGTCCCAATCCGACTTTAAATGTAGGCATGAAACGTAGCAAAACCCCTAATGAAAGCAACGATACGACTTTGGCAATCGGCGTGGCTATTCCACTGAATATTTTCAACCGCCAGCAATATGCGATCCCGATGGTCCAGCAACAGCAAATATTGCTGAACCAACAGCAGCAGCGTGAGCTGAAGCAACAAATACTCAATATTGCCAACAGCGTGCATCAGCTCAAAGGTTTACGTAGCCAGTTCGATGCCACAACAGCACAAGTTACTTTGGCGACCAAAGTTCAGAGCCGTACTTTACAAGGGTTTCAGGCAGGGAAACTGTCCATTACCGACGTTCAGCAAGCAACCACCCAACTGCAGAATCTTCGATTGGGTCAATTACAAATTCTACGTCAAGCTTGGCAAACTGCCCTCGCAGCTGAGGCACTCAGTATTGGCACAAGTTATGAAGAAATTAGCCGTTCGGATGCCTATACACAACTGAATAAAAAGGCAGTCGAAGCATCGCAAAATTTAATCAATGGGGGAGCACGATAAAATGAACGCCAAGCAAAACGGAAAAATATCCCAGTCTCTCATGATTGCAATTTTGATTCTGATTACGGTCTTGGTCAGTCTGGTTATTTGGTTAAGTTCAAAAAAAACTGAATCTGAGGGGCATGGTCATGATGAGGGAAATGCCGAACATTCTGATGAAGATAGTTCTGAAGAAGGACATGCTGAAGAAGGCGAAATACAACTGACCAGCCAACAAATGGTTGAACAAGGTTTAAAAGTTGCTGTTGCATCCACAGGATTGGTTGAAAAGCTGACAACCCTGCCAGGTAAATTGGTGGTGAATACCGATCAACAAGCGCATATATCGCCTAATTTTAGTGGTCATGTCGAGCAGGTCAATGTGGCTTTAGGACAGAGCGTGCAAAAAGGACAAACGCTGGCTGTACTAATCGTGCCTGAACTGATCGACCAACAGGCAAATCTGCGTATGGCACAGGTGAATCTGGATTTGGCCCGTAAAGATTACCAGCGCGAACAGCAACTCTGGTCACAGGGGATTTCTGCCAAACAGGATTACCAGCGTGCCGAAAATGCCTACCGTCAAGCGCAGATTACTGTCCAGTCCTCACAAGCACGTTTAAATGCATTAGGTGCAAGTGGCAATAACAATGGGCGTTTTCTGATTAAAGCACCGATCTCTGGGGTGATCAGTCAAAAAGATATTGTGGTCGGTGAAAATGTGCAACTGGCTAATCAGCTCTTTGTCATTGAACAGCTGAAAGATTTATGGCTTGAGTTTAATTTGCCGAATCAATTCTCAGGTCAACTGCAAGCCGGGCAAAAAATTGACTTTAAAGTGAATGATTCAGATCAAATCTATAAAGCTACTGTACAAAGCTTAACCTCTCAGGCAGATGTACAAACAGGGCGTCTGGTGGTGCGCGCAAAACTCGATGCGCAAGCTACTGAGTTGCGTTCTAATGTGTTAGTGAGAGTGTTGATTCCGGAAGCTACAGCAAAATCAGCCCTTCGGATTCAAAAGTCTGCGCTGCAAAGTATTGAAGGTGAAGACAGTATTTTCATCGTAGATTCAGAACAAAAAGGTCAAGTCCACTTAAAAGCACAGAAAGTGCAATTGGGGCAGGCTTCAAGTGATGGACAATGGCTTGAAGTGATTTCTGGGCTGACTGAAGGGCAGAAGTATATCGCTCAAGGCAGTTTCTTGTTGAAATCTGAATTAGAAAAAGACGAGGCAGGCCATGAACATTAATTCTGATCTGCCAAAACCAGAAGGTTTATTCGAACGAATCATTCAGTTTTCCATACAAAATGCGATTTGGGTGTTGCTCTTTGTCTGTACCTGGATTGCGGTCGGGGTGTATAGCTATCAGAAACTCCCGATTGATGCTGTACCCGATATTACCAATACCCAAGTCCAGATTAATACTCAAGCCAAGGGTTTTACTGCGCTTGAAGTCGAACAGCGGATTACCTATCCCATTGAAAATGCCATGGCTGGCATTCCGGATCTGGAGCTTACCCGTTCCATATCCCGTTATGGACTCTCTCAAGTCACCATTGTCTTTAAAGATGGGACTGATATTTATTGGGCCCGTCAGCAGATTAACCAACGGATACAGGAGGCGCAATCTGAGTTGCCTGCACAAATCGCACCGACGATGTCCCCCGTTTCTACGGGTCTCGGTGAGATTTATCAATGGGTACTGAAGGCAGATCCGAATGCGAAAAAGCCGGATGGAACTGCATACACGCCGATGGATTTGCGTGAGATTCAGGACTGGATTGTGCGTCCTCAACTGCAACGTGTTAAGGGAGTTGCAGAGGTCAACAGTATTGGTGGTTTTGAAAAAACCTATGTGGTCTCTCCCGATTTAAACCGGATGCAGCAACTGAATATCTCATTAGAACAACTGCAACAGGCTTTAGCGCAAAATAATGAGAACCGAGGTGCAGGTTATATTGAAGACAATGGTCAGCAATTGACGGTACGTGTACCGGGTACATTCAATGGGCTTTCTGATATTGAGAACACCATGCTGGGTAGCCCAAATGGCAGCCCAATTCGGGTTGGTGATATTGCGCAAGTCTCTATTGGGCATGATTTAAGAACCGGTGGGGCAACCTATAACGGCAAAGAAACCGTTTTAGGGATTGCCATGATGGCGATGGGTGGAAATAGCCGGACTGTTTCTAAAGCTGTGGATGCCAAGCTTCAAGATATTCAGAATAGTTTGCCTAAAGGGGTAGTGATTGAAACGGTGTACGACCGTACTACCTTGGTTGAGAAGGCGATTAAAACCGTTCAGAAAAACTTGGTAGAGGGAGCAATCCTGGTCATCATCATTCTGTTCCTGTTTTTAGGGAATATCCGTGCTGCCTTGATTACTGCCTGTGTCATTCCACTCTCTATGCTGTTTACCTTAACCGGGATGGCACAGAAAAATATCAGTGCCAATCTGATGAGTTTAGGTGCACTCGATTTCGGCATCATTGTCGATGGTGCTGTGGTGATTGTCGAAAACTGTATCCGGCGTTTAGCCCATACACAGCAACTGTTAAAACGACCTCTCACACAAAGTGAACGCTTTAAGGAAGTTTTTCTGGCTGCCCGCCAAGCACGTCGTCCTCTTATTTTTGGTCAGCTTATTATTTTGGTGGTGTATTTGCCGATTTTTGCTTTAAGTGGTGTAGAAGCAAAACTATTTCATCCGATGGCTTTAACCGTTGTTCTCGCACTGGTGGCAGCTATTATTTTATCGATCACCTTTGTGCCCGCTGCAGTTGCTTTATGGGTTAAAGGGGAGATCAAAGAAACGGAAAGCCGTTGGATGATCTGGCTCAAAACCCGATATCAACAGATATTGGATGGAGCCTATCATTACAAAGCGGTGGTTTTAACTTTTGCCATTTGTCTCCTGGTCATTACGGGTCTGCTCAGCACGAAGATTGGCAGTGAGTTTGCACCCCAGCTGAGTGAAGGTGATTTTGCGGTACAGCAATTACGTTCTCCAAGCACAGGCTTGGAAGAGTCTTTACGTATTCAGGAAAATACCGAAAAGCTTTTACTGAAAAACTTTCCCGAAATTAAAGCTATATTTGCCCGTACCGGGACTGCTGAAGTGGCGACAGATGTGATGCCACCGAATATTTCCGATGGTTATATCATGCTGAAACCACGTGAGGAATGGCCAGATTCAAAAGAAAGCCTAGATGCACTTCGAACCCGAATGGAAGCTTATCTTGCGACAATTCCCGGCAATAACAGTGAGTTTTCTCAGCCTATTGAGCTACGTTTTAATGAACTGATTTCAGGTATACGCAGTGATGTGGGGGTGAAGGTTTTTGGTGATGACATGCAGGTTTTGAATACTGAGGCTGCAAAAATCGCGAAAATCATTCAGCAAGTCGCAGGTAGCAGTGCGGTGAAAGTTGAACAAACTTCGGGTCTGCCTTTACTCAATGTAGAGATTGATAAAGCTTTAGCTGCCCAGTATGGCTTGAGTGTGAAATCTATTCAGGATGTGGTGGCTGCAAGTATTGGTGGACAAAGCGTGGGAGAGATTTTAGAAGGCGATCGTCGTTTTGATTTTGTTATCCGTCTTGGAGAGCAAGACCGTAGTGTCGCATCTGTTTCCCAGTTACCTATTCAGCTTCCAAATGGTGGCAGTATTTTATTGTCGGATGTCGCGCAAGTCTCGACCATTGAAGGAATCAACCAAGTCAGTCGAGAAAATGGTAAACGCCGAGTTGTGGTTACAACGAATGTTGAAGGGCGTGATTTAGGGTCTTTTGTTTCTGATGTACAGACACAGCTCAAAGCATACACTTTGCCAAGTGGTTATTGGATAGAATATGGAGGTCAGTTTGAAAATTTGGCTTCAGCCAAAGCACGGATGCAAATCGTGATTCCACTGGCTTTAATCACTATCTTTATTTTACTGATGGCGGTCTTTCACAATGTCAAAGAAAGTCTATTGGTCTTTACCGGGGTACCCTTTGCCTTGACCGGTGGTGTGCTGTTCCTTTGGCTAAGGGATATTCCATTATCGATGTCAGCTGGAATTGGCTTTATTGCCTTATCTGGTGTTGCAGTCCTCAATGGACTGGTAATGCTGACCTTTATTAAGGAATTAAGGGACAAATATCCAGTGCATAAAGCCGTGTGGCAAGGGGCTATTTTGCGCTTAAGACCAGTGTTGATGACAGCTTGTGTGGCTTCACTGGGTTTTGTACCAATGGCGCTGGCAACCGGAACAGGGGCTGAGGTTCAACGGCCACTGGCAACCGTAGTGATTGGCGGGATTATCTCTTCAACATTACTAACTTTGGTGCTGTTACCCGTGCTTTATCGTTGGATAAATGAAAAGAAAGTTTCTTAATCCAATAGATTAGTCGATTTACAGCAGAGATATTGGCTGTTATCCAATATCTCTGCTCATCATAAATAGAATAAGGAAAATATTTTATGTCAGAACATCATGATCATGGCCATGCGGTTGTTACTGAAGAAAATAGTAAGAAGTTAATGGTTGCCTTAGGTTTAACGACTACTTTTTTAATAGTAGAAGTTGTCGCTGCTTTTATTACCCAAAGTTTGGCTTTGTTATCTGATGCAGCTCATATGTTTACTGATGTAGCCGCTTTAGCTATTGCTCTTGCCGCTATCAAAATTGGTAAAAAAGCCGCAGATGATAAAAGAACTTTTGGCTATCAGCGATTTGAAATTTTAGCGGCTCTGTTTAATGCGGTGATGCTTTTTGTGGTAGCAATATATATTGTATATGAAGCTTATCAACGTTTTACGAACCCTGCTGAAATTCAAAGTGTTGGAATGATGATTGTCGCGGTCATTGGTTTGGTCATAAATTTGATTTCAATGAAAATCCTTTCTGCTAGTGCTGAAGGAAGTCTAAATATAAAAGGTGCATATTTAGAAGTTCTTAGTGATGCTCTAGGATCGATAGGCGTGATTATCGGAGGAATAGTTATTTATTTTACCCAGTGGATGTGGGTTGATACCGTAATCGCTGTGTTAATTGGCTTCTGGGTCTTACCTCGAACTTGGATTTTATTAAAACAAAGTATTCATATTCTGCTTGAAGGAGTTCCTGATGAGATTGATATTGAGTCGTTAAGAAATGATTTATTGAAGCTAGAGGGCGTTGAAGGGATTCATCAGTTGAAAGTCTGGGCTATATCCTCAAGAAATATTCATTTAACTGCTCATTTGGTTGCTCCGAATAGCAATACAGATCAACTCTATCAAAAGGCCTTAGAAGTTCTAAAACATAATCATAATATTACTGAAATTACGTTACAAATAGAAAATACGAAATGTAATACATTGAACCAACATAAACACTAATTTGGACTTTAGTCTTCATATAGATGTTTTGTGTAACTTTAAAGTATACCCTAAAGTTACAATCTGAAAGTTCATGAAATTATGTATCATTTAAATGATTTTTAATCATAAGTAACATGTAACTTTAGTGTTAAAGATTTATAATTTACGAAATTGTTCATTTTTATCCAATTGGGGCGTGAAAAAGTGAAAGGCCAAAAAGTAGGGTATGTCCGGGTAAGTTCTGTCGAGCAAAACACTGGACGTCAACTTGAAGGAATTGAGGTCGACCGGATTTTTGTTGACCGTGCTTCGGGTAATAACACTAAATATAAAAAAATTGGAAGAATAATTTATTAAATTATTGTTTTTATGTGGTTATTGGTGATGTTATGAATAATAATAACTTTTTTCTTGATGAATTTTACCTAAAAAAATTGATCAGATAATTTTCTTTAAATGTCATGCATACATAAATTTGACAGTTTGAAGGGATCGGTATGTGCATTTTTCACAAGGTTAAAGATCGACCATAAATGTGATAAACGGCAGAGGATCATTGAAAAATGAATGGATTTAAACACTACATGTATGCACGAAAAAAAGTATCGCTGCGGTTCTGCTGACAGGCTGTATTGAGCATTGAATGCAAATGATGTAGTAATTGTCTACAGGCTATAGGACCAGCATGAAGAAGAATGAAATGTAGTTGCCAATTTATAACCTTGGTTGAAAAGCATAGCATTGTTATTCGGAGAAGTGAGGTAAGCCATCCTTCTCTTATTCATTTAAAATGATTCTTACTCAACTGATCTCGACTCATGGGCTGGTTCCAATTAGACGGATAATAACTTCCATCCCCTATCTTTTTCTTACCATATTTCTTGCATTTAATCCCTTCTTTGGAGATTTGATTCAGCATCACTGTTGTCGGTTGAATCAAATCAATGACATAGTTCGTTGGTTCAGGAAAAGCAGAAGAGGCTGCTTTATTGCAAAAGAGAACATTCGGATCAAATGGATTGGATTGCACAAAAGCCATGATACAGCCACAGAGTAATTCACCTGCATGTAATCTGTAACATCCATTCAGGTCATCAGACGAAGATTAATCTGAAATTTAAGCACTAAACGCCATAAATCTATGTATGGGCAGACTTTTTTGAGACATATGTTGATAAACATGCGGCAAGTTACATTGCTTAAAAGTCTATCTAAGTTAACAATCTATGTAAGCGTCCGCTGAACCCCATGCCTATTTTTTAATTTGAGTTGGATTTCCAGCGATGTGGCAGTAATTCTTCTATTTGGGTCGCTTTATGTGTCGGCAGCCTTTTCAGCACATCACTGAGATAGGCATACGGATCCAGCCCATTCAGCTTTGCTGACTGGATTAAAGTCATGATATTGGCCGCTCGTTGACCACTACGCAGCGAACCTGCAAATAGCCAGTTCTTTCGTCCCAATGCCCAGGGACGCATTGAGTTCTCTGCCCAGTTATTGTCAATGGGTAGATTGCCATCATCCAGATAGCGGCTTAAAGCTGACCAACGCTTCAGCGTGTAATTGATGGCCTTGGCGGTGGGAGAACTCGATGGTACCGTCAGATAATGTTGGTTGAGCCATTCATATAGTTGTTGCATCACCGGTTGGCTGTGCTGTTGTCGGTATTCGCGGCGCTGTTCTGCTGTACTATCGGTCTTTTTCCTGAGTTCTGCTTCTATGGCATACAGTTTCTGAATCAGCACTAATGCCTGTTCAGCGACCTGACTTTTTTTGGTCACATGCAGTTCATGGAATTTACGACGCGCATGGGCCATGCAGCCCACCTCAATCACCTGGCCTGATTTAAAGCGTGCTTTATAACCACTGTAATCATCACAGACTAGATAACCCTGCCAGCCTTTCAAGAACTCTGCAGCATGCTGGCCTGAACGGCTATCCTGAAAGTCATAGATCACCGCTTGAACTGGATTGTACTGTGTGGTGGCATAGGCCCAGACATAACCTTTCTTCGGTTTTTTCTCATCATCATCCATCCGCATAATGGTGACTGGTGTTTCATCTGCATGCAGCACCTGCTGTTGCAGCACCACCTCTTTTAAGGCATTGGCCAGAGGTTCCAGTTCCACACCGCAGCGACCAATCCAGTCAGATAAAGTAGATCTGGACAGATCAATGCCCGCCCGCTGATAGATCAGGCGCTGACGGTACAGCGGCAAATGATCGGCATACTTCGATACCAGCACATGGCTGAGCAGTTCAGGTGAAGCAATGCCTTTATCAATCACATAGGCGGGCATCGCTTGCTGAGTCAGAGTGTCGCACTGATCACAGACCCATTTGCCACGGACATGCTGTTCCTTGTAGAACTGTGCTGGTCTGAAATGCAGTTTTTCACTGATATCTTCGCCGATACGACGTAACTGGCAGCCACAACTGCATTGGGTTGATGCAGGTTCATGCTCAATACGGATGGTGTGTAGATGATCTGGCAGCAGTCGACGTTTAGGTTTGTTGACTGTGGCTTTCTCTGTCGCTGCATCGGTTTTATCTGCATTCAGCCGCTCCAGTTCCAAATCAACTGCTGCGATATCTTCTTCGACCGCTTCGTCCCATAGGTGGATTTGTTTTGTGGTGAGATGTTCGTTTTTACTGCCAAATTTGTGCTGTTTAAATAGTGCGAGCTCATGCTCGTATTTTTGCGTGAGAATGGAAAGATGTTGAACTTTGGCATCCAATTGCTGGTTTGATTTTTCTAATTCTTGATTTGATTGTGCCAGAGACTGATGCTGCATTGCCAACTGTCTGGTAAATTCCAGCAGTTGTTCATGGGTCAGTTGGCTTAAGTCTGGCAGCGTATTCATGACCGCAGTATGCCTGAGGTCATGACGCAGAGGAAATAGAACGTTTGGAGAATAGCAGAATGGAACAGCCTAGTTTAGAGCATCGTCACCACCTGCTGTCGTCCAATGCGCTGCCAAGGTAAACCCTGGATCAGTGCCTGTAACTGTTCCGGACTGATCGCCATGCTTTCACCCTGGTGAACCTGCGCCCAGTGGAATTTTCCCTGTTCCAGCCGCCGGGCACACAGCCAGATGCCCAGTCCATCATGTACCAGCACTTTCATGCGATGGCCACGTTTATTACAGAACAGGTAAGCACAATGCGGTTTAATGTAGCCAAAGGCTCTCACCACCTGAGCCATGATAGTATCCATCCCTGCTCGCATATCCAGAGGTTGGGTAGAAAGCCAGATTTCATCAATGCGGATCATGTTGCAAGTGCCTTGAGTAATTCTGCTAAAGCAGATATTTCTGATACTTGCCATTTCAAGCCAATTTCTGCTTTTGAGTGGGGTAAAGTAATTTGAACCGTTAACATGTCAGTAGGAGTAGGATCTAATGGTGCAGAGCAAGATAAGGCAATAAATGCAGGTTTATTCGGTAGTGGTGAGCGATCATTCCCTGGCTTACCATCAATTAAGCGAATCCATTTGGATACAAGATTTGTATTCAATCCATGTTGCAAAGCGACCGAAGCAATTGAAACGTCCGGTGCTTTACAAGCCTGAACGATCTGCTGTTTAAATTCAGCACTGTATGTTCTTCGTTTTTTCGCAAGAGATGCGATGGATGTCTGGTGATTTGTAGTCATAAATTTTAGTCCCCACTTGTTTTTAAGTGGGGACTAAATTAAGGCTTATAGGATGAATTCATAAGGTGTGTTCAGCGGACGCTTACCCTAAATTACCCGAAGAGTATTAAGATTTCTAAGAATCGTGATTGTTGGTTTATTTGGGAAATTAATCAGTGGATTGAAGCAAAGATGATGGCTCATTAAGGATTGTGGGCTTCGACTACTTAAATTTTAGGTATTTTGAATAAAGCATATTTCAAAAATCTTAATTAATGGATTTAAATTACCATAAAAACCTTCAATATTGGCTTGAATCCATTGTTGTTGAGAGTCAATGCGAGACCAATCAATACCATAACCACAATGAGCAATCAGATGCTCAAAGAAAATCCGTTGTGTACGTCCATTACCTTCACGGAATGGGTGTATGACATTAAGCTCACAATACAAGTCGGCAAGTTGAGGAATCAGTTGTTGTGGTGCTAAGCCTTGAAAGTATTTTTTTTCTTGAAGCGGTTTGAGTAGTTTATTGGTTTCAATTTCAATACGGGAAAAATTACAAAAACGGGTGTCACCTTTGGAAATATCGATTTGTCTTAACTTTCCTGCCCAGTCGTATAAGTCGCCAAAGAGCTGCGCATGAATTGATTTTAAGTATTGTAAGTCGTAAGGTGGTTCAGCATATTCAATTAAGTTACTTGCCAATCCAGACAGTTCTAGTTCAGCTTGTTCTAAAATTTGTTCATCATGAATATTGAGTTTGTTCTTTAGGATATTTGTGCCAGGGTAACAATACAGGCTGTCACCCATTTCCCCATATTTATCCATACATGCACCTGACTAAGTTTCGGGTTGCGAATACTTCTTATATTTTTGCAAGATTTCAGCTTTACTTTGTTGATTTGTTTGAGCTGTCGTTGTAATGCCTTCAAGCTTTAGGCTGGCTTGATAGTTTTGCGCACGTGTCGCTTGAATATATTTTTTTTTCTGTTCAGTGGTTCTGAGCATTTCGAAACTCCATTGATGCTACACGTGAAGTAAGTATAGCAGAGAATCTTTTTGATCAATGCTGCATACACAGCATTTCAAAATGTAATACAACGGTATTGTTTCATGTAATAACAGAAAACTAAAAAAAAGTGGAAGAATTTTTAAAATTTAGACCACCCATGATAAGTAAACCATATGTATTTGTTGATAATTGTAATTTTGAGAAAATTTAGTTGATAAATTAAATGAATTTTAATATACAAAGATATGCTCATTTTTTATATCGATAAAAATGTTAAAATTTGACTATTTAGTAAAAAATATAGAGATATTTATGGGGCAATTTATCATGCCCTTTTGCTTTGAGCGACAAAATGTTCAATTTAAGATAGTAAAAATTAACTCAGAACTACTGAAAATCAAAAAGATTAAACAGAGCCAGAAAGTAGTAGTACAAGCAAAGTTCAAAATAATCTATGTGAAAATTTGGCAAAAAATATTGCTATTAATGCAAACGGAGCCATGCTTACGTGTACATTCTAATTATGTTGCAATCTTACAGTTGATACATAATCTTGATGATTTTATCGAAAAATCACAGCAACACTTGTGCTTTGAGAGAAAAGCTCAGAAAGAGCTGGATGCTAAATTTTTTGCTAGATTTTTTAAGCTGACAAAGAGTTCAATAAAAGATCAACTTTTACCAAATTGTTCAGATCGTAATGAATTTAACCAATGCAATTTGATAAAAAATTAAGCGAAAGCGAATATGCCAAAGATTGAAACAGAAGAGCAATTCTTAGATTTAGCAGAAAAATTCCAAAAAGATTATTGTTTATTACGCAATCATGTTGTGAATACACAATTTGTCGATCTATCAGATGATTTACGTGAAAAAGCCCATGCTCTATATAAGGAAGCACAACAGATATATGGCTATATATCTAGTTCTAGACAATTAGGTAAATATTATTATCTAGCTTCTTTAAGTTATTTTGCATGCCCGACTACTAGTAATACTCAAGAGCTGTCGTCTGAACGTTATTTGATTCTACAAGCGAGTTTTTTAACATATCGGCAGTATCAAGAATTTGCAAAAATTGATAAAGCTGAGAATAAGCAAAAACATGTTTGTGATCTCTTTCGCTATGTATCACGATATGTTCTGGATTCTAATCATGCTGAATTATTTCAAGAATGCAGTGAGCTACTAAATCGCTATGTCATGTACGAACGTAACTTGAAAAAGGAGGATCGTAATCAACTTTTTAATATTAAAGATTTCAAACAAGTACAAGCCATAGAGTATTTATCGGCTCTATTAATAATTTTTAAAAGACTTGATGATCGTCGTGTTGTTCATCGTCAGCGTAAGTCAAAAAAAAGTAAAGTTTTGCAATGGCCGACGAAAAATGAACTCAAAAAATTTCGTGAAATTAAAACGGGTAAGCAAGTAGATATTGGACATAACGCAAAGATCAGTATTTATGATGCCGCTCTTCACAAAGATGAAGAGGGTGAAGTTGATCTATTAGATCCTGAAATGGAGTTTTATTCAGAAGATGAAAAGTCTAAAAATTTAAATTATATACTCAGCGATAATGCGACGCATCTAATGCGGCATCGCCAGCGCCGTCATGCTCCTTTTGTTACAAATCCACATTATTTGGCGCCAGATATACTGAAGCAAATTGTTTATGTGTTGAGAACCGAGTTATCCGGGCACTGGAGGGATGCTGCAATCGCTGCAGCATGTTTATTGTCACTTTTGACGGGATTATCACCCGTCGCACTGATGGATTTTAACGAGCTTATTCAAGATGGAATTTTGATCCAGAATGGTTCAAGTAGACGTCGCGAATATTTACTCAAATTAAATCTTAAAATTACAGAGCAGAAGATTAAGAGCTTAAATCATGTGCGGTGGAATGAAGTGATGACACATCAACTACATTTACCTTCTGCTTGGTTTGACTATATAGAACAAGCATCGAATCCACTAATTTCATCAACACACATTAATACGAAACTTAAGAATTGGCTTGATAATCGGTTTGTAGGTTCGATCACTGTAGAAAAACTGCAGGCTCAATTATATTTTCATATATATTATGAAACATATAATGAATATCTTGCTCATGTAATTGCTGGGCGGGATAGTCAGCATCACATGCCTGGTATCTATTATGGCGGGCTACCGAAAACTCAACTCAGTAGCACATATCTAGCCTTTTTAGAAAAAGCACTTACACCACATTCCACACATTTTACTGAAGACACGGCTGAACTAAAAATATTGCAACAACAATTCAAAGTGCAATCTGCATTATCTATAGGAAGGATAGGGAGCCAACTGGCACTTGAACCCAATTTTGTGAAAGAGCAATTCCATATTTTACATAGACATTGTCACGAAAACATCCAAGAAGATAAGCACATTATTAATCAACTTAATGCATATGCGTGTTGGATGTGGCATATCAGTTTGTTGAGTTTGGCAAGTCGGCCTAAAAAAAACCTGTTGGGGAATTTGGATGATTATTGTGTTGAGCTCAAGCTTTTATATGTGAATGATAAAAAAAATAGTAAAGCAAGAAAAGATGGTCGTTTTATCCCTTTATCTGATTTTTTCATAAAAACACTGCAAAATTACACTGCCTTTTTAGAACAAATTATTGAAGCGTACGGTTCATTTTTTAGACAAGTCTTTGCAAAGAAGAAGATAACTGTAAATGATCTTTTTGGTAAGGTCATTTTTAGTAAAGATATCTTGCCGATAACTGTCAAAGAATGGCAGAGCAGGAAAATTAAGTTAATCCCTTTATCGAGAAAATGGGTGAATTCATATATGCAAGGAGTCTTTCCAAAGAATATGTATTCGAATTGGTTACGTCATTTTGACATGAACTTTTTGATGCATGAGCAGCAAGAGGGTAAACCAGCATTAGCTTTTCACTTAATTCAGGCCCTGTATGGTCATGACCAACGTGACCGAGAGGCTTTTCATCCGCATTCTTCACTTATCCCGAATGTCTATGTACAGCAAGCCCGCCAGCAATTGCAAGATAATGTCAAATCTTTATCGATTAAACACTTAGAGCGAAAATAGTTGTATGCAAAAAATCAAAGAACTAATAAAACCACAACTAGATGATCTATTTGTTGATATTCATAAAATGGTGAAAAAGTCGCTAGATAGACAGCCTTCTCCACCTGAAGTATTGACGAAAGAAATGCAGCAAAAACTTGATCAGCTGATCGCTGAAAAATGGCATGACATTAAAGATAGTGTTGATTGTTTGAGTCAAAAGTTGAGCCGAGACGAACAATCAAAACTGATGCAATTTACTGAAGATGAATTTAATAAAAGAAGGAAGCAATTCAACCAGAATGTAGATAAAAAATCATACAGAATTAAGCTAAATCCACATACTAAACGGATCGTACTGCCTAGAAAAATTGAGAGTACAGAGTCACGGTTAGAACAGGGGCATCTACATATCCATGTACTTAAGGAATTAAGGCAGTATTGGCAAGATTCATTTGAATATTGGAATGAACCAAAGTACTTATGGGGAAATTTATGCTTAAGTTTTATATATATTTCAGGCTGTGCAGATGAACAGCATTTGATTGCTATTCAGAAGCAATTGCAGGAGGCCATTGAGCTTGGTACAGATCTGAATTGTTTTCGGTTATACCATTCGGACTACAAAAAAATCACTAATCCATTGTTACTACATTATCGTGTTGAAAACTCTCAATATGGCAACGATGTAGAACAGGGAAAGTTGTACCAATGGAAACATGTTTTTTTTAACCCATATGCGCAGTTCATTTTGCAATATTTAAAAAAGTTGAAAGCTACTCAGAAAGAATTTTGTCTGCAACATTCAGTTGAAGATTGTATTTTAGAAAGCTTGAGTAAGATAGGCAGGAAAAAAAGTCTTGGGGATCTGCAATATCAAATTAAACGCCGTGGATTTCGTGCATTTAATGATGTGCAAATGGTACTCGAATTTAATCCAAACCTCAGCATAGATATATTTTTGAGTAATGTGCTTCAGCAAGAGATTAATACTGTTGCTTTAAGGCCATCCGAATTTAGATTGCTGTGGAATAATGATTACAATCAAGTCACAGAAGCAGATAATCGCCCTATTCATTTTGAACAAGAGCAGTTACTTCCTGAAGTTCCGACTGTTCAAAGCAAATTACAAACGATTCCGTATGAGTTGATGTTGTTTGGTCAAAAGAAACGTAAAGGTCAAAAAGTTGAGCGTTTAGATAAAAAGAGGAATAAAGAAGAACGCACGCTACGTTTTTGGCAAGAAACTAGAAGGGTGTTAGAGGAGAAGATAGTTGATGCTAATACGGAGGAAAAGTCTTTAATTGATGCTCAACTACGCTTAATTCACTGGTTAATGCATTTAAAAAAACGAGGGCTTCAATTATCAACTATTGAAAGCTACTTAGGATCGTTTGGCAAAGAATTTATATTTGAGATTTGGCTCAATAAATTAGATTTAAAGCAACAATCCATAGATGACTATGAGGATTTATATCGGCAGCTATTGAAATACAGCAGTGAACGTGATGAAAAAGCAGTTCAACGAGATTCGGTGAAAGGAAAAACCTCTCGTAAGATGCACCAAAGCGCAGAATACCGTTTTGGTCGCCTAAAAGATTTTCATCAATTCTGTATAGAGAATTATGATGCTCCAGGGGTATTGGTGTTACAGAATTCAAGTTTTAAGCATTTACAAATTTGCAATGCACGGCTAGTGAGTCCTTTGCTATTTGGCAAATTATTGGAAAAACTAGAAAATTTAAGTCAAGAGCCAACGGCATCAGAGTGGGTCGATCATCTGAGTTGTTTAAAGCTGATGTATTTACTAAGTTATAGAACTGGACTTCGATTAAATGAAGTTCGTTGTCTTAAAATACAAGATATTATTTGCCCAGAGCTACTTTATAAAGAAAAAGAAAATACAGTTTTTAATAATATCACGCTTCATATCCAAGACAATTCATATCGCCGTCTGAAAACGCGAAGTGCGAATCGTCAAATACCATTGAAAATTGCATTGTCAGAACATGAGTTTTTAGTAGTACAACGTTACATACAACATCGTTATGAGCAATATTTGGTTAATCAGCAGGATGATCTACTTTTTAGTGTGAATCATCGTGTATTAACTGATCAATGTATCAGCAAAATTACAGTAGATTTGTTTAGTCAAATATTAGGTATGCATCATGGCTTTAGTTTTCATACATTACGCCACAGTGCTGCTAACTATCTAGCAATAACTTTGCTCGGTTCAAAAGAAATGATCAAGACCTACACAGATTGTCCTTGGGTAAAAGCAAAAAAGATGAGGGATTTATTGTTTGGTATGAAAGCACGTGCTCAAGAAGAGATTATTCAACATAAATGGCAGGTGCTCGCCTCTTGGATGGGGCATAGCAGTATTGAGCAAACGGCTTCAAATTACCTTCATGTTTTGGATTTATTAGCAGTCGATCGAATTTATAATTCGCCGTGTATCATTTCAAAAAAAGTATTAGAACAGTGTTTTAGTCCAGTGAAGTCAAGTACAGACTACATAAACCTAAATCGTTATACTCAGCAGCAGAAATGGTTTAATTCTTATCAGCAAACACAGCCAGTTACGATGGCTGGCCGACAAGAAAAGAAGTTTAGTATAGAGAAGAGTACTCTGACACCTTTTCAACGTTTGATAAGTTTTAGAGAAGGTCGTTTAAGCGAAGATACCCAAGCTCAAGAATGGATGCAACGATGTCAATGGATGAGCACTAAATGGATGGATCGCCAAAAATTTAATTTAAAAACGAATTATGTTTATAGTAAGAATTTAGAAGAGAGTTGGTTTGATGAACTTTACGAAAAGGCTAAAAAACTGACTCGTCCAGATGAAATAATTCCTCTCCTTGATTTTCATTATAAAGATGATAGGCAGCAAGATGCACTGAAAGAAAAGAACATGGTTAAGGCGCTTAAAATATTATTATTATTTGGAAAACTGCGTAAGAATTTTCTACATTTTCAATGCCGAATGAAAGGTGATGAGCAACAAATTGTTAATTTTATTACTGGTATAGAGCCAATGTTAGGAGATCATCTGTATTTAGAAAAACAAAACTACCCAGTTAATTTGGATGCTCCTGAGCGAACCGTTAAATTTAGTTTTCAAAGAGTTGTCGGCTCTAACAAAAAAAATGTTACTCCGCTGGTTATATTTAATTTAATGTTAAAAATGATGCAAAAAGATGAACTCTGGATCAAATAGCCTAAGCAAACTGAAAAGGGGGAATTGTTTAAAAATCTCTCTGGTTATAAGTAAACTGTCTTTATGAAAAGCATCATACTAACTTTGATTCATAATAAAGGGAATTTAAAAGCTTTAGCATCACAATTTGGTCACTGGATTTTAGACAATAGTGTAAAGATTAGCACTTTGGTAAATCGATGAGCTAAAGTGTTGTAGTCCAAACTCGATCTGACAATTACCCATTTTTTAGTGTGCCCGTCAGGTTAAATTTGAACTGAATTTTTCTCAGCCCAAATTCATTTCCAATCAAGTTATGTTTCAAGTGGCGTGCGAACACTGCACAATTTAATTCACGGTGCCTAAGACAGGTATCAACTTCGGACCAGCCATTCTAGCTTTGCTAATGATTTCCACCAGCTCATCATAAGTCAGTTCAAACTTATCCTCACTATCAAATACATAGACCATATTCTTGCCTTCATGTTCAGGTGGAGTAGGTGGTACAAATCGTTTCGGGATAAGAATTTGTGCGAGTTGTTCGTCAGTTAATTTAAATAAGTGCATGTTTTTATCCTACTCTTGGTAAGTCAGACCATTTGGTTAAATACGAAGGTGATCTAAGGTTTTGATTCATGTGCCATGTGGCTTCTTTATTGTTGGCAATGCCTAGCGTGACGAGATTCTTCCCAAACCGTTCACTGATGGCTTCGATGGCATCTGAAAGCCTTTCTCGCTCTTGCTTATGTGAATAGTCCGTGAATAGATCGGGCACAAACTTGGATTGATCTGTAATTTCGAGCAGCACGATTCCCGCCTTTTTATACTTAAAGCCTTTCTTAAATATCTGATCGATGCCTTTCATCGCGGCCTTGGTGATGAGCAGTAGATCATCCGTATGCTCATGCATTTGAACGACGATGTAAGGCGAGTAGCGCTCTGTCTTATCAAAGCGACCGGTTTGGATATACACGCCGATCATCTTGCAGATTGAGCCATCTTCCCGCATTCGTTTCACGGCTCTGGCCACATAAAGCCGAACCGAAGCTTTAATGTCATCCATTTCATACACTGGGTTGCCATATGAACGGCTGCTGATGATTTGCTTCTTCGCTACAGTATCATCACTAAGGTCAATACAAGAAAGGCCCTGTAGCTCAAGCACCGTCTTTTCCATCACGATACTAAACTGCTTTTTGATTTCTTTAGGATTGGCATTGATCAGATCCAGCACAGATTGAACACCCATAGTATTGAGCTTCTTACAGTTCTGTCTGCCTACGCCCCAAACCTCAGACACATCAACCTGCGCGAGTAGCGTTTCTGTAGAGCATGGGTCCATATGGGCCAGATTACAGACCCCATTGAAGAACTTGTTTTTCTTGGCGAGATGATTGGCAATCTTGGCTTCGGTTTTAGAGCGACCAATTCCAATACAGCAGGGTAGGCCTAACCAACGCCAAGCCTTAGCCCTCATGTCTTGAGCATATACAGTCAGGTCAAATAGATGCTCGTAAGCTGTGAGCTTCAGAAAGCATTCATCAATGGAATAGACCTTGTATCTTGGAGCTTGTAGTGATTAGCTTCCACTATATGCAAATTGTAGAGTTTGTAATAGACCTAAGACTTTTAGTCTGTGAAAGAGATAAAACCTACAATTTGCCCTAACCACTTGCACAACTCTGGACGGTAACTAAGCACTTTGATGCTGTATTCACAAGAAAAGACGGTGGTTATGCTAAAACAATAATTGGATAAATAAAGCAGGTAAAGATTATGTTTTATCTTGGTATTGATGTTGCTAAAGCTAAAATTGATTGCTGTTTAATTTTAGAAAATTCTGCAAGTAAAAAGAAAACCAAAACTTTTTCAAATACACCAAAAGGTTTTGAGCAACTTCAAACCTGGCTAAAGCAGCATGCTGCAACTTCTACGCAGACCATTATCTTAATGGAAGCCACATCTATTTATCATGAACTCTTGGCTAAATATTTATTTGATGCGGACTATCAAGTCTGTGTAACCAATCCTGCCAGAGCTCGATATTTTGCTCAGAGTATGTCTAAGCTAAATAAAACAGACAAGGTGGATAGTGAAGTTCTAGCTCGATTTGCGATGACTGCCGATCTACATTTTTGGCAACCTTTACCCCAACCTATTCAATTTCTGAATGCTTTGCTAGATAGAAGAGCTGTGCTTTGTGAAGATTTACAACGTGAAAAGAATCGTTTGGAAAAAGCAGAGTCTACCTTCACGATGGAACCTGTACTTCAGTCTATCCATAAGAGTATTAGGCAGTTAAACAAGCACATTCAGGGTATCGACCAGCAAATTGATGCTCATATCGATCAGAATCCTGATTTAAGAAATGATAAAGAACTGCTCAGCAGTATTCCAGCTATTGCAGATCGAACCAGTTTATTAATGCTCAGTTTCTTGCGCAGCCATACTTTTGAAAGCGCTAGTCAAGCGGCCGCCTTTGTTGGCTTGGTCCCCATTCAAAAGCAATCAGGTAGCTCCATTCATGGCAGAAGCCGTTTATCCAAAGCGGGCTCTTCCAAAATACGTGCCGGTTTATATATGGCAGCCATTGTCGCAACTCGGCATAATCCCCACATTAGAGGGATGAATGAAAGATTATTGGCCAATGGTAAAACCAAAATGATGGCGATTGGAGCTGCGATGAGGAAGTTGGTTCATCTTTGTTATGGTGTACTCAAACACCAACAACCTTATCAAGCGGATTATTGAGCATGAATTCTCAATAATTTGCTTGACGTTTCAGACGGTATCTCTTGATCTCCTGGTGCAACATAGTCCCCAAGCAGCTCCATAAAGCGCTTGGACATTTCGCCATATAAGGAGAAATTACTGGATAGCACCTGAATGTTATGTTGTTTGATTAGCTCTTTAATTTGGAATACAGGAACACCCATCTTGATGCCTAAGTCTTTCGCTTCCTGGCTTCTGGCCACGGCACAGCCGTCATTGTTGCTGAGCACAATGGTTGGGCGATCATTCAAGGCAGGATTAAACACACGCTCACACGAGACGTAGCAATTATTCACGTCGACTAACGCGAATATTTCATTTTCACTTTGCATGGTTATTCTTCTTTTTATGAGCGGTGATAAATACGCTTTAAATTAAAAGTCACCACACCCCAGATTGATATGGTCTGACTATCATCAGGAATGATGTGATTGTAATTCGAATTTTCAGCCTTCAACCAAAGTTCTGGAAGCGGATAATCTTCATCTCCAAATATTTCTTTGATTTCAGACTTGGACATCTTATTGGTGATCATCAGCCGCTTAATGGTCGAGGCATTGTCATCAATCAGGGCAACCACGATATCGTAATGCTTGGCTTCAATACTGCGATCAATAATGATTGGATCATTAATCTCTAGGCCAGCATCGAGCATGGATTCACTGTCTACATAGGCAATAAAAGTAGAAATAGGGTTGTGAATCAGGAACTCATTCAGATCGAGTGCTTTGTCTTGCTCATCCTTGGTGCTGAAGGCCGGACCTGCAGGAATACGCTCTAAAGAGACGGGAATAGATACTTTGGATTTGGGTAGGACAGCAGTAAGCCCTAATTTTTCAACAAGCTCATTTTGAACAGCGATTTGTTCAAGCACGGTGTTGATGGTAGGACTTGGTTTACCCTCTGGACCCATGAGCTCTTGTAAAGATGACCATGCGTCGTCAGAGAAGTAAATAGGCAACTTCTTAGACATGAGATACTCCTACGCTACGAGGCGTGTTTGGAAGTAGAATTTGTTTAAATAGGATATTACTAACAGCGTTTAAAATTCAAATTTAAAAAGTTGTGGATAAACAAGGATGCGTCAGAATAAGACGTTTTGTTTCTGCTCATCGCGTGGAAATGTGACGAATTCATCGGGCATTTGAAAGAAATATTCATGCGCATGTTCATGATCGGCTGTTAGCCAGTCTTTTCTGTACTGTTCTGGAATAACGATAATGGATCGCTTCTCATCCTTCGGTGCATGGAATTGTTTCATAAAAGGGTGATGGTCCGAATTGATGGTCAACATTGAAAAGGAACGTACCTTATTGCCATTAATCACTGCATCATCATAGATCCCTGCAACAGTAAAAGGCTGATCATCTTTACGCTTGATGGTGTACCAGTGTGGCTTGCCATTGATGTATTTCGGCTCATAAAATTCTTGTACTGGGACTAGGCAGAACTTGCTGTACTTCCAAGCATGTCGAAAGCTAGGCTTATCTGCTACAGACTCAGTTCTGGCGTTATAAGTATGACTGCTGAACTTCAATTCTTTCGCCCAGCTCGGTAGTAATCCAAACTTTGCAATATCAAGCTCTAAGTGATCTGAGCCGTTCAGAATGATTGGAGCATGATAGGAAGGGAATACATGATCCTTAAGCTCAAGATCAAACTGGCTTGTATCGACACCTAAGAGTGTCAAATTTCTTTTATTTGGAAATAGGTAATTTGAGCACATAGCCTGATCACATAACTAAAGAATTTATCTGAAATTGTATACGATGCTTTATGGAACACATGGGATTTATGGTGTCAGTTCAAGTAGGCTATATGAAAAAAGTCATGATGGGGCAAGTTACATTTTCAGTTAAAGTATGACTTATGGGATGCAAAACTACGTTGGGCGTGAAGTCATAAAAAAATTAATCAGGATTTTGCATAAATAGTGCGCCGTAAGGCGCATTATTTTTAAGGAAGGTTTGTATTACTCGACAATATATAACTTATGTTTTTTCTTCGGGGGCTCAACTTTAGCTAAAGCATCAAATGTTAATTGATTAAAATCTTCTTCAGAGATTCCAATTTCATCAAGCATTTTATTTTTATCAAAAGATGGTTGTGAGGCTAAAACAGAGATAATTTTGGGCAACATCAAACTCTCATCTCGATGAGTTTCTTCAGGTTCATTAATGTTGTAGCCCAACGAATTGATCTTTATAGAGTTACTACGATTAACCCAATCACTAACTAAGCCCAGCTTGTGAGCTTTATAGTTAATAGCCTTCAGGGATGTTCGCCAAATCTTTTTATACTCAATCATATTTTCTAGTGAAAAATAGCGTGGAGCAGTAGAAAGAAATGCATCTGTTGGCATTAAAAATTCAGATGAAAATTGATCCGCTTCAGTTTCGAGAACACGATTATCTTTCTCGACACGAATTTTTTTGTTATGCGTATGCATAACGGTATGACCAAGTTCGTGTGCACAATCGAAGCGGGCTCTTTCGGCAGACTTAAATGTATTTAGAAATATGAAAGGGCTACCACTTTCATCATCAAAAAAAGATAGTGCATCAATTTCTCGAATTTCAGTCGGTAATCTAAAGACACGGATTCCCTTTAGCTCACACAACGAAACAATGTTATTAATAGGTTGATTACCTAAAGCCCATAAACCTCTCAACTCTGACGCTAGGTGATCGGCATACTTAGATTCACCCAAAAACTCAGTAATATCTAAATCAGGACGGTGAAAAGTAGGTAACTTTACTTTCTGATTTAAGTACTTGTTAATATTTATTGCTAAAAGAGTATATGCCTCATTAGCTTTTCTATGCTGTGCTTTAATACGAGCAACCGATCTATAGAAGATTTGGTCTGTTTCATGTGGTTGTGTGTCATTACCTGCAAAGAATGACTTGGGTAAATTTAATACACGGCATATATCATCTTGATCATTTTCATTGATTTCTTTATCCACGTCTAAAAGTTGCTTTACCTTAGAGATAGAGCAACTCAATTTTTCTGCGAAATCGGTATTGCTAAGTCCTCGTAATTCTTTAGCAATACGTAAACGATCTTTATTAAACACATTAACCTCAGATTAAACTACAAGCTGAATATCAAAATCATCTGGTTTAATTTCATTAGATGGTTCCAATACTGGCTTAGGATCAGTTTTTACAGGAACTGTATTATCTATTTCAAATGCAATTCTGCAAGTATGGTCACTTGGTAAAATTGAAATTTTTTTCGCTTTTAAGTCCTGTACGAAGCTAGTTGGGTATGCAAATTCAAAAGGAATATTTGGGATATCAATGTCTTTATAGGCTGGATGTGATGCTGAAGGAAAGTATAAAATCCATGTTCTCAATTTTGTCTCATCATCATAAGCAGACTGATTCTCCTTAATATTATTTAATGTCATTAATCCTTTTTCACAGTGTGCTGATACAACTTGATCAGCTAACCCCAATGCAATATTCCCGCTCATAAAGATAATTTGTATTTTCTTTACTGTATTCTCAATTCTTGGCTGGCTGTCATTGTGGAATATCCAAGCAGGATCAGATTGTCGAAGCAGTAAAGCAATCTGTTCTCCAATTTTTCCCCATCGTGCAATAAAGCGTGCACGGTTATAGTGAGTATTTGTTCTATAGTCAGCATCACCGATCATAATTGCGTTTCTGACTAACTCGAGATCAGGTAATCCTAACTGTTTAGCTTTTTTGATAGCATTTTCACCTTTGAAAAAATCACATGGCGTGGGTTCAGAAGGTTGGATTGATTCTTCATCAAGGAGATTTAAATTCATCTTAAAAGTTATCCTAAAGTAGCGAATGTCTTTTTTATAACATCTTTTGATGTTTTAAAAAAGATATTTTTATAAATGTGTGCTATCTTCACTTACAACTTGATAATAAGAATTTTGGAGAAGAGACGTTGAGTAACTTATTCATTAATCATAAAAATTGTCCTGAATGCGGTGGCCGTATCAAAGGCTATTATTACTACTGTGGGCAGTGTGGTAGTCAAAATGTTGTAAACTGGAAGCACACGGGGATATTTTTGTTGATTGCTGGAAAGATTTTTCTGGTTGCTATGCTTTTTTTGCTAAAAAATTTTGTTCAAATCCATTTTTTTCACAAGTTTCATTGTGCTAATTTTTTAAATAATTCATAGAGGTTGATAGTAAAATGAAAGTTAAAGATTTAATTAAATAATTAGAAGAGTTTGATCTGGAATTAGATGTTTTAATTGCTAATGAAGAGAACAAAATCATTGGCATAAAAACCCTAGCCCGATTCTTTGAAATAAGCTATGTTTCTTTTGTTCATCCAGAGACACAAAGAAATGATATGGAAAGAAATGTTGAATTTACCTTTTTAGGAATGTCGACTAAAGACTCTAGAGTTATTGTTTTTATTGACGTTGTTCCATAATTTTCAAGTAGTCAAAATGAGTATACAATATTCATGTGATGCAAGAAGATACAACTGGATAGGATGGGCCCATAAGTATTTGAAGCTGCCTCGTGTATGATCATGGGGACTGTCCAAACAAACGGCTTTTGAGAGTGCTGCCTGATACGAAAAATAATATCCAAGAGATGCTAGCGGTAAATTTAGTGTAAAATTTAATGCTAGCCATCATTAAAACTTATTTAAAAATATGAAGTTATATCGCACAGATTGGAATATGTTTCCTAAAACGGTTATTGACCGTGGTCTTGGAGATGCAACCTCTCATTACATGTATGAAGCTGCTAAAGCAGGGGATGTTGAAAGTGCGTATATTTTAGCTAAAGATTTAGTTTCGGATGAGGCGATTGCTGAACTAGAAAGAATTATCGATGGTCGGGAAACTATTATAGTACCTGTACATGCTGAGGAAGCAGTCGGTCGTAATATGATTCCTTTAGCTACTTCAGCAGTTATAGCAAAGAAACTTGGGCTTGAAGTTGATACGAATATAGTTCAAGCTATAAAAGTATCAAGAACTGGCGGTGATGGGTGGCATAGATTAGCCAACCCACCAGCATTTGATGGGACAATAAACAATGATAAATGTGTTATTATTGTTGATGATACCCAGACCCAAGGTGGTACTTTTGCAGCATTAAAAGGTCATATTGAAACAACTGGGACGAATAAAGTTATTGGAGCATATGCACTGACGGGTAAACAATACTCATCACAATTAGCTCTAAGTAAAGAAACTCTTCAGCAATTGAGGGATGTATATGGTAATCTTGAAGCATGGTGGAAATCGATTTACGGGTACGATTTCGAAAGGCTCACAGAGTGGGAAGCAAAGTATATCCTCAACTCTCGTAAAACAGCTGACGAAGTCCGAGATAGAATCATTGCGTCAAAACAAACGTGATGCTTATGCACTTATGATGAAAATGAATTAATTATTATTTAATTAAGTTAAAAGACTGCTATATAGCGGTCTTTTTTGTTTTTGAGCTCTACAAATTTTAATGAGTACATATAGTTACTTTTATAAAAATGATAATAAAGGGTAGAGGAGGTCATCTAAGAATTTAAAGCACAAGACTTATTTAACATTGATGACAGAAAAAGTGAGTTGTTGGGAACTTAAAGAAGAGGTGGTACTTATAATGGTTACTAAAATACAAATACTTAAAATATTAAATATATAAAACAATATATTACAAATATATATGATGCGTAGTGTACGCATCATATATATTTTCTTCTATTTTGATATAATGGATCTCGTCAATCCGCTGATAGGTTTCATTTAAATTTCATGAGTCTTACTGAAATTAAAGTTCGCCAAGCTCATTGCAAGGAAAAAACTTGTTTTTTATCCGATGAAGATGGACTTAGCCTGAAGATTGAGCCGACTGGAAGAAAATCTTGGTGCTATCGCTATACAGATCCACAAACAAAAAAACGTCGCCGCATTCAGTTGGGGCTTTATCCTGATTTATCGCTGAAAAAGGCACGACAAGTCAAAGATGACTTTAAAGACAATAATTATTGTTTTGAGCATGATACTGTCTCTAATGTCATCACCTTTCGTAAGGTAGGGGAGGAGTGGCTGCAGTTCAAACTGAAAAATGCATTTAATGATTCACCCCGCTGCGGTGTACTACAGTTAGCAGAAAGATGTTTACAGCAAGATATTTATCCAGACCTTCAGGATTTACCTTTTCAAAACATCAAGCGTTATGACCTGGTTTCAGTAATCAAAAAAATAGAGGGACGCCAAGTAAAAGAACCTGTCAAGAAAGCTTGTAGTTATTTGAACCAAATTTATGACTACGCTGTAGCGATGGGTTATTGTGAATTCAACATCGCGCATGGTTTAAATAAAATCGCCATTAACAGTAAAATCAAGAAGAATTATCCGTATTTGAAAGCGGAGGATATATCAGATTTTAAGAAAAATTTATTAAAATTGGATGCCCATCCGATTATTAAAAAAGCACTGCTGTTCAAATTACATACTGGCGTGCGAGGGGCTGAATTGTTATTGGCTGAGCCTCATCATTTTGATTTAAATGAAAAAATCTGGAAAATACCTGCCTTGCATATTAAACAGTTTCGACGAAAAGTCATATTAGGCCATGAGATTCCCGACTTCTTAGTTCCACTTTCAGATCAGGCTTTAGATATTTTAAAAGACGTCATGCAATGGTCATACGGTGAAAAGTACATTTTTGCTAGCCCACGGAAACATAATCAACCGATTCATTTTAATACATTAAATATGGCTATACGTAAGATGGGCTATGGAAAACATCAATTATCCTCTCATGGACTACGTTCCACTTTTAGTACCATTTTGAATGACTCAGGTTTGTTCCAGGATAACTGGATTGAGGCACAACTTTCACATATTGATAAGAACCGTACCCGTGCCAGCTATAATCACGCTGACTATTTAGCCCAGCGGACTGAAATGATGCAGTGGTGGGGTGATTATTTAAGTACTGCTAAGTGAAAATCGTACTTTTATACATAGACTTAAAACATTATGGGGTTTCAAATGGATAGTAAACAATATACTTGCCGTGTTACATGGTCAGCAGAATATAATGAGTATGTTGGGTTGTGTGCTGAGTTTCCATCATTGTCTTGGCTTGATGCGGATCAGTCTAAAGCATTCTCAGGAATAGAGGAGCTCGTTGCTGATGTTGTCGCTGATATGATTAGCAATAATGAAAAAGTTCCTACACCACTCTCCGGGAAAATATAGTAGGCAGTTTGTTGTCCTTGTTCTCAGTGGTTCAACAAAAACTAGCCCTCGAAGCCGCAGAACGTGGCGTGGACATAAATTGTTTAGTATCAGTAAAAAGAGCGATGTAATTTTAGTACGAGTGAGTGATAGAGCAGGAACCTATGCTTCATATATTCAGTAAATGGTATGTTTTTGAATTAATAGGTATTTTTAAATAAAGCTTTCTTTGATTTAGTGCTTTTTATTTAATAAATTAATTTTAAAAACAACTTAGGCTAATTGATAAACACTATCTGGAAAGATTAAAAGAAAATATTTTTTAATTTCTGCTAATTCATTTAAGGCAGGTTCCCTTTCAAGCAGTTGAAATGTCCAAATAAGTACAGCCTGATGATTATCATAGCAAGTATTTACTCCAAGAAAATTAGCCATTCCATAACTTCTATTGATGTTCATTTCTTTAATTAATTGATTTCCTAAGTCACGAGCTTGCTGGCTGATCAATAACTCATTTGGTAACACGGCGGTCATCTCCACAAAATAATCTAATGCAGGTTCAATCCTTATATTTAAAAAGTTATAATTTAGTTGAAATGGATAAAATATACTTTCTATAAGTTGTAATAACCTGCTGTAGGTTAATTTTAGCAAAGTATTACTCAGTCAACAACTTCAAATAACCCACAGCAAGTTATTTTTTGTAAATTAATTTAAATATGATTACTTGTAAGTTATCTAGCCTCATGGGCGATAGAAAAATTTTAAAATTAAGTGAAGTGGTGCATGCAACAGGTATCAATCGCAACACGCTCACAAGTATGTATTATGACCGTGCTGTACGTATTGAATTACCAGTCGCCGATAAGTTGTGTAAGTACTTTAACTGTACGATGAATGATTTGTTTGAGTTTAAGGAAGAAGTTGAAGAAAAAGATTAACTTAATACTTCGTTTGATAAGTTTTTCGAAGAAAAAGACTAGCCAATACTTAGTTTGATAAGTTTTTCTCTGCAGATCTAATATTGAATTTTATAAAATATCATTACAAACAGATACTAATTTCATTACTTCTAAAATGAAATCAATCGAATGGTAGAGTTTTTTTGCTATTTGCATTTTAAGGTGGGATTTTGAGGCCTTGTTGCGCAAACCTACCGATAAGGTCTTATACAGCAATAGCCTACACCTAAATTTATCGTACACCGAATTGGTCATCCTACAATCATGCTTTGATCAATCATGGTAATTTTACAATTTGGTTTGATACTAAGATTCAATGATATTCGCAGTCACAAGGAAAACATGGTCGAAATCAAACTTATTCTGACATAGCCATTCAGTGCTATCTCATGATTAAATCCTTATTTCGTCTTTCTGTATGCATGGTGACTGGCTTTGTCCAAAGCTTGATTAAACTTTGCGGATTAGATTGGACAGCTCTGGATTATTCAACCATTCGCAGAAGACAAAAGCATATTGATATTCAAATTAGCTATGAAAAGAGTTGCAATGGACTGCATCTACTCGTTGATTCCACGGATTTGAAGTTCTTAGGTGAAGGTGAATGGAAACGTAAAAAGCATTAGCCGAAATATCGTCGCCAATGGCGTAAACTTCATATTGGTATAGATACTAAAACCCTGCTAGGTAGAACACTATGGAAAAAATGGTCAGGCTATCATCGCCGAAGTTTGGTCGAAACAAAGATGCACTGCATCAAATTATTAGGCGATAAATTAATGGCAAGAAGCTTTCCTAGTCAGATGAGTGAAATTCATGCTCGCGTAGCAGTCCTCAACAGATTTATGGAATTAGGCCGACCTAATACCCGAGTTGTAACTTAAATTTGAGTTGCTTAGGAAAACTCAATCTTTAAAGGCTTTATGCAACAAAGAACTTCGAAATTGATTTATGGATTATGAGCACCCTAAGGGCTTATAATTCAAAATATTTTCAATTATGGGGTGGTGAATTTTGGATAAGGTGAAAGCAAAAAAAATAGGGTAAGCGGATTAAATGGTTGATCTTACCTTTGCATGAGAGTGAGGCAAACCGGCATCTCATCGGATTATCTGGTTGGCACTCCAACCTACTGCTGATGCATGCTTCCCTCGCTAATTCCAGCAAGAACCCCACACGCCTTAACTTCCCGGTCATCGTTGCAACGCGCTCTTAGTGAAACGAGTTGTTTCTCAAGCGCCTGTAGAGCGGTTATCTGCGAGCGTACATGAGAGATGTGATCATCGAGCAAGGCATTGACAGCGGTACAGGACTGATGAGGGTCGTCCTGATAGCGCTTTAGTTCGTGAATTTCTGCCAGTGACAGATCCAGGATGCGGCAGCGACGAATAAAGGCCAGCCGCTCAACGTGTTTCTCGGTATAGACACGGTAACCGTTCTCCTGCCGACCAGGCGGCGGCAACAAGCCCTGCCGTTCGTAGAAGCGGATCGTCTGTGTATCTACCCCTACTGACTGTGCCAACTGACCAATACGCATCGGGTTCCTCCGCAACGGATTCTCTACGCTATTGACATTATAGCTACTATATAGTTTTAAATGAAAACCCGATCACATTCAAGTGGAGTCATATCATGAGTAAAAACTGCGGAGGCCCCTGTGGCGACCATGCAAGGCCTGCGGCGGATACCGATATGCAGGCCTCCTCCGATGCGTCGGGGGAATGGGTCAGTGTTTATGCCGTGCCGAAGATGGACTGTCCATCAGAAGAGCGCATGATTCGCCTGGCCCTGAACGGCGTTGAGGGGATTCGGGTACTGTCCTTCGACTTGTCGAACCGCCAGTTGAAGGTCGTGCATGACGGTGAGGTCGAGCCCGTCACCTCGAAACTGAAGACCTTGGGGCTAGGCGCCTCGCTTCAGGAAACCGTCGCTGCAAATCCGGAGACCATCAAGGCCGCCGAGTTTTCGGCAGCTTCTGCTAAGCAAGAATCCGGGACCCTGCGCTGGTTGCTCGGCATCAATGCACTTCTGTTCGTGGTGGAAATGACTGCCGGTCTGATCGCCCGGTCCACCGGCCTGATTGGAGAATCCCTGGACAATTTTGCCGATGCGGCGGTGTACGGGCTTGCCCTTTATGCGGTTGGACATAGCGTGAAAATGCAGGTACGTGCCGCGCATCTTGCTGGTGTACTGCAACTGATCTTGGCTGTGGGCGTACTCATAGAGGTGGTGAGACGCTTTGTATTCGGTAGTGAGCCTGAATCGCTGGTGATGATGGCTATCGCATTCGTCGCATTGATTGCCAATACCAGTTGTCTGCTGCTCATATCCAAACATCGGGAGGGCGGGGCGCACATGAAGGCAAGCTGGATATTCTCGGCCAACGACGTGGTGATCAACCTGGGGGTCATCACCGCCGGCGCTCTGGTCGCGTGGACCGGGTCCAATTATCCGGATCTGATTATCGGCACCATCGCGGGGGTAATTGTACTTAACGGTGCTAGACGCATTCTGGCGCTCAAGGATTAAGCAATGTCCATTTTTGGCAAACATCTGTCACCGTACGCTATGTTGTCCATATCGGGCCTGCTGGCAGCGTCTGATCAGGCCGTAAAATGGCTGGTGCAACAATCAATGGCATATGGCGAGTCTATTTCAGTGACCTCATTCTTTAACTGGGTACACGTATGGAATACCGGTGCCGCATTCAGTCTTTTTGCGAATGGTGGAGGCTGGCAGCGCTACTTTTTTATCGGAATCGCGGTAGTGGTCTCGATTTTTCTGATCAAGCTGATCCTTGAAAATCGTCATAAAGGAGAAGCCATCGCTTACAGTCTTATCCTCGGTGGCGCCATGGGCAACCTGATTGACCGGGTCTTTCGCGGCTATGTTGTGGATTCCTTTGATTTCTATTGGCGAGACTGGCATTGGCCGGCCTTCAACCTGGCTGATATTGCAATTGTCCTCGGTGCCTTACTTTTAGTTTCCAGCAGCTTGTTGGGTAAAAAAGCAAACACCAATGCTGAGTCGGATGGATCTGACTGACACCTACGCCTTGAACCGTACCGGGTTTGTCGGAGACTTTTTATTTAAGTTAGGCCACCTGACCTAACGGATTAATCTTATCATAGTAGATTGCTTCAAACTCAAAAGGTGATACATAACCCAGTGCACTATGTACACGTTCTTTATTGAACCAATCTACCCAGTTTAGTGTCGCAAGTTGTACATCTGCTAAACCTTGCCAATCTGCTTTTAAATATTCAATCACCTCTGTTTTGTATAAGCCATTCACCGTTTCAGCCAAAGCATTATCGTATGAATCACCAGTCGTACCGACTGATGCTCGTAAATTTGCTGCTTCTAAACGATTGGTATAACGAATGGAAAGATATTGCACACCTCTGTCGGAATGATGAATCACATTCTTTGGCATGCCTCGGTCATGCAATGCTTGCTCCAATGCATCGAGCACCATGTCTGTATTCATACGTGTTGATACTTTCCATCCAACAATTGCTCGTGAGAACACATCAATAATAAAGGCGGTATAGACCCAACCTGAATGGGGTCGTTTGCGGGAGAGGGCGAAATCCTACGCTAAGGCTTTGGCCAACGATATTCTCCGGTAAGATTGATGTGTTCCCAGGGGATAGGAGAAGTCGCTTGATATCTAGTATGACGTCTGTCGCACCTGCTTGATCGCGGCCGCGATAGCTAGATCGCGTTGCTCCTCTTCTCCATCCGCGTTCCAAGCTGCGGAAAGGCACCCATAAGCGTACGCCTGGTCGAGCAGGCGACGCGGATCGACGTCCAGCGCACGAGAGAATGCGTCCGCCATCTGTGCAATGCGTCTAGGATCGAGACAAAGGTCGTCTCTGTCAGCCGGATCGTAGAACATATTGGCGGCGCCAAAGCCCACTTCACCGACCAGACCGACGGGATCTATCACCAGCCAGCCGCGACTGGAGAACATGATGTTTTCATGATGCAGATCGCCATGTAGCCCACGCAGTTCCGAGGCATTGCTCATCATTTGATCGGCTATAATCGCCGCGTGGACGTAGTCAGTTTGACAACCTGCGTTTTGATCATCGCGCGCCCGCTGAAACAAAGCTGCAAAGCGATCCCGGATCGGGAGAAGGGCAGAAGGCAGGGGTTCCTCAGATGCGGCATACAGCTTCGCCATTAGTTCCGCTGCAATTTCGGTCGCCTGGTAGTCGCCGTGCTCGGCAACGATGTGAGAGAGCATTCGCTCCCCGGCATATTCGAGCAACATCAGATTGTTCTCACGACCGAGCAACCGGACTGCTCCCCTCCCATTGCGCCATACCAGATAGTCGGCCCCGCGCAGTTCATCAGCAATGTCTTCTATAGGTTTCAATCCCTTGACGATTGCAGGAGTCCCGTCTGGCAATGAAACTTTCCAAACGAGGCTGGAAAAGGTGTCCGCAATGAGAACAGGTTGCGAAACGTGCCAATGAGCAGGAAAAACAGGCGGCATGAACATCAACCCCAAGTCAGAGGGTCCAATCGCAGATAGAAGGCAAGGCGTTCGCGGTCGGGGGCTTCGATCCCCAATACATTGAATAGGACAGCGAAGGCGCGCTCTGCTTCATCTGGCGCTGCCCAGTTCTCTTCGGCGTTAGCAATCATGAGTGCCAAATCGGCATAGCGATCTGCTGTTCCGAGCCGCCCAAGGTCGATCAGACCCGTGCATTGAAGAGTTTTAGGGTCCACCATGAAGTTCGGCATGCAGGGATCACCATGGCAAACAACCATATCGGTGCGCTCTTGGTCGAGCCGCACCGGTAGCTCTCGTTCGACACGAGCCAAAAGATCGAGCTGCGGCGTACTCTTGTCCTCGTCCGGTAAGAAGTCGGGATTGACGGCATTGCGGGACACCACATCAACGGCGCGTCCGAACATTCGCGACAGCCTGCGCTCAAACGGACATTGATCAACCGATAGGCTGTGAACAGCGCCAAGTTGCTGCCCCATTGACGGCCACGCTTTGAGCAAATCCGCTCCAGACAGATCAGCCGCCGGTACTCCCGGAATTGCCGTTATCACCAAGCATGCACCCTCCTGTTCCTCCTGCCAGTTGATCACCTCGGGGCAAGCCACACCTCGACCTTTGAGCCAAATGAGGCGGTCACGCTCTCCAGCGAGCTCACCGCGGCGGGAAGCAGGTGCGATTTTCGCGAAGGCATGCCCGTCACCACGTCGAAAAACAAAATCACCAGATTCTCCGCCTCTGACAGGCAACCAGTCAGAATGCGATTCACCAAAAAAAATATTAGTTCGATTCAATGGAGGTTCCTTCAGTTTTCTGATGAAGCGCGGAGGTGAGAGGTGGTCCCACTTGTTTGAACAACTAAAAGCTTATTTATAAGTGATACTCTGCTCTAGTTAAGCTACCTTATTTTGTTGTGGTAGCTGGTCATAGTAAAACTCATCTGGAGTCATTTTGTCCAGACTCGAATGAGGTCGTTTCAAATTATAAAATTCAAAATATGCGTTTAATTGCTTCTTCGCATCCAAAACATTGCTGTAGGCTTTGAGATACACCTCTTCATATTTAACGCTCCGCCATAATCGTTCAACCATCACATTATCAACCCATCGACCTTTACCATCCATACTGATTTGAATGCCATTTGATTTCAATACATCAATAAATGCATCACTGGTAAACTGACTGCCTTGGTCTGTATTAAAGACTTCAGGTCGGCCATATTTTTCAATAGCTTCATTTAATGTTTCTATGCAAAATGTAACCTCCATACTAATCGATACTCTATGCGCAAGTACCTTGCGGCTATGCCAATCAATCACAGCACATAAATAAACAAAGCCTTTTGCCATAGGGATATACGTTATATCCGTAGACCACACTTGATTACTGCGCTGAATAGCCAATCCTTTGAGCAGATATGGATATTTACGGTGAGCTTGATTGGCCTGACTTAGATTTGGTTTACGATATAACGCATTAATGCCCATTTTCTTCATTAAAGTACGTGTATGACGTCGTCCTATATGATGTCCTTGACGATTCAATAAATCACGCATCATACGGCTACCTGCAAAAGGGTATTGCATATGTAACTCATCCATACAGCGCATCAGCTTCAGATCTGATTCACTCACAGGTTTTGGGCGATAGTAATAACAACCACGGGAGACTTTCAGCAGCTTAGCTTGCTTAGATACTGAAATCTGAAGTGAGTCATCGATTAACTTTTGTGGTTGAAGCGACCCAGTTTCTTCAACACACCTTCTAAAAAATCAATTTCTAATGCCTGCTCACCGATTTTTGCATGTAGTTTTTTTAGATCGATGGGTGGTTCTGTTGGAGCTTTTGATTGATCGAAAGCTTGCGAGGAAGCTGAAATCAGTTGATTTTTCCAGTCAATAATTTGGTTTTGATGAACATCAAATTCAGCACTCAATTCAGCAAGTGTTTTTTCTGCTTTAATCGCAGCAAGTGCTACCTTAGCTTTAAAGTCATTTGAATGATTTCTTCTTGGTCTACGTGTCATAAAATACTCCATATATTGATGTTTATAACATCATTTGGGGAGCAAAATATCACTTATAAGTGTTGTTCAAATTTCCTGATCCACCTCTGTGGCTCAACCTGCGAAAAGAAACGAGTTGCTACGTAAGTCCGAGAACATGCTTTCCATGGTCTCTGAGCTCGCCTTTGGGACCGACATATCGGTAGAGAGTGACGCGCTCGATGCCGAGTTCCTTGCAGAGATCGGAAACTGAAGTATCGCGCTGGGCCATGGCGGCTTGCGCGAGACGCACCTGAGCTTTGGTGAGCGCGAATTTTCGTCCGCCCTTGCGACCGCGCGCTCTCGCGGAGGCGAGACCCGCCATGGTGCGCTCTCGGATCAGATCCCGCTCGAACTCGGCCAAGGTGGCGAAGATTCCGAACACCATGCGACCGGACGCAGTCGTGGTGTCGATCTGAGCGCCCTTTCCAGTCAGAACCCGCAGGCCGATCTTGCGGTCTGACAGCTCCTTCACCGTGTTGACCAGATGGGCAAGCGATCGTCCGAGGCGATCGAGCTTCCAGACCACCAGCACATCGCCGTCACGCAATGACTTGAGGCAGGCAGTCAAGCCAGGGCGATCATCACGACCGCCGGAAGCAAGATCATCATAGATATTGTCCCGTTCGACACCTGCGGCGCGCAAGGCGTCGTGCTGCAGGTCGAGAGACTGCGAGCCATCGGCTTTGGAGACGCGGGCATATCCGATCAGCATGTATCACAAACGTTGGTTTGAGGCGGCGCTTCGGCCACGATTGCATTGACCTCTGGAAATGTATCTCAACCAGCTTCATAAACAAAGCGTCTTGAACGCTATCAGATTTTGAAAAAGGAACATGTATGCCGCGTCGCGTCACTCTAACCGATCGGCAGAAAGACGCGCTGTTGCGCTTGCCGACTTCACAGACGGATTTGCTCAAGCACTATACGCTGAGTGATGAAGACTTTGGGCATATCAGGCTGCGTCGGCGCGCTCACAACAGGTTCGGCTTCGCCCTGCAATTGTGTGTCCTGCGCTATCCCGGCCGGGTGCTGGCTCCAGGCGAACTGATCCCTGCAGAGGTCATCGAATTTATCGGAGCGCAGCTTGGCCTGGGTGCCGACGATCTCGTAGACTATGCTGCCCGCGAGGAAACACGGCACGAGCATCTTGCCGAGTTACGGGGGCTCTACGGCTTCCGCACCTTCTCCGGACGTGGTGCGAGCGAGCTGAAGGAATGGTTGTTCCGAGAAGCCGAGATGGCGGTGTCGAACGAGGATATCGCCCGTCGCTTCGTAGCCGAGTGCCGACGCACCCGCACTGTCCTTCCCGCGACATCCACGATCGAGCGGCTTTGTGCCGCGGCTCTCGTCGATGCCGAGCGACGCATCGAGACGAGGATCGCCAGTCGGCTGCCTATGTCGATCCGAGAACAGTTGCTGGCATTGCTCGAGGAGACGGCTGATGATCGGGTGACCCGTTTTGTGTGGCTGCGCCAGTTCGAGCCTGGCTCGAACTCTTCGTCGGCCAACCGGCTGCTCGACCGGCTCGAATATCTGCAACGCGTCGATCTCCCCGAGGATCTGCTTGCCGGCGTTCCTGCCCATCGGGTGACTCGTCTGCGCAGGCAGGGTGAACGGTATTATGCCGACGGCATGCGCGATCTCCCGGAGGACAGGCGGCTTGCGATCTTGGCTGTTTGCGTCTCGGAATGGCAGGCGATGTTGGCCGACGCAGTGGTCGAAACCCACGACCGGATCGTCGGCCGTCTCTACCGTGCTTCGGAGCGTATTTGCCATGCAAAGGTCGCAGACGAAGCGGGGGTGGTGCGTGACACCCTGAAATCCTTCGCCGAGATCGGGGGCGCCCTGGTCGATGCACAGGATGATGGCCAGCCGCTGGGCGATGTCATCGCGAGGGCACTGTTGCAAAGTTAGCGATGAGGCAGCCTTTTGTCTTATTCAAAGGCCTTACGTTTCAAAAACTCTGCTTACCAGGCGCATTTCGCCCAGGGGATCACCATAATAAAATGCTGAGGCCTGGCCTTTGCGTAGTGCACGCATCACCTCAATACCTTTGATGGTGGCGTAAGCCGTCTTCATGGATTTAAATCCCAGCGTGGCGCCGATTATCCGTTTCAGTTTGCCATGATCGCATTCAATCACGTTGTTCCGGTACTTAATCTGTCGGTGTTCAACGTCAGACGGGCACCGGCCTTCGCGTTTGAGCAGAGCAAGCGCGCGACCATAGGCGGGCGCTTTATCCGTGTTGATGAATCGCGGGATCTGCCACTTCTTCACGTTGTTGAGGATTTTACCCAGAAACCGGTATGCAGCTTTGCTGTTACGACGGGAGGAGAAATAAAAATCGACAGTGCGGCCCCGGCTGTCGACGGCCCGGTACAGATACGCCCAGCGGCCATTGACCTTCACGTAGGTTTCATCCATGTGCCACGGGCAAAGATCGGAAGGGTTACGCCAGTACCAGCGCAGCCGTTTTTCCATTTCAGGCGCATAACGCTGAACCCAGCGGTAAATCGTGGAGTGATCGACATTCACTCCGCGTTCAGCCAGCATCTCCTGCAGCTCACGGTAACTGATGCCGTATTTGCAGTACCAGCGTACGGCCCACAGAATGATGTCACGCTGAAAATGCCGGCCTTTGAATGGGTTCATGTGCAGCTCCATCAGCAAAAGGGGATGATAAGTTTATCACCACCGACTATTTGCAACAGTGCCATCGCGAGTGGGTCAGGGTGGGACGGCTTAAAAACCCTTGTTGCAATGGCAACCAGGCTGACCGCCACCATGGCCGACGATCCGCTCAATCATGTGCTCGACGGTTATCACCGCTTCCGCCGATACGCTCCACGCATGTTGCGCCTGCTCGATCTGCGAGCTGCGCCCGTTGCACTGCCGCTTCTGGAAGCGGTGACGGCCCTTCGTACCGGTTTGAACGATGCCGCGATGACCAGCTTCTTGCGGCCCAGCTCGAAATGGCATCGCCACCTTCGGGCCCAGAGGGCTGGCGACGCTCGCCTATGGGAGATCGCGGTGCTGTTCCATCTGCGCGATGCGTTCCGCTCCGGAGATGTCTGGCTTACTAGGTCCCGGCGCTATGGCGATCTGAAACACGCACTCGTTCCGGCACAAGCCATCGCGGAAGGCGGTCGTCTCGCTGTGCCATTGCGGCCGGAGGAATGGCTGGCAGACCGGCAAGCTCGCCTCGACATGCGGTTGCGCGAGCTTGGCCGTGCCGCTCGCGCAGGCACGATCCCGGGCGGGTCGATTGAAAACGGCGTTCTGCATATCGAGAAACTCGAAGCCGCCGCGCCGACAGGCGCCGAAGATCTGGTGCTCGATCTCTACAAGCAGATCCCGCCCACGCGCATCACCGATCTCCTGCTGGAGGTGGATGCGGCGACCGGCTTCACCGAAGCGTTCACCCATCTGCGCACAGGAGCACCCTGCGCTGACCGGATCGGGCTAATGAACGTTATCTTGGCGGAAGGGATCAACCTCGGCTTGCGCAAAATGGCGGATGCGACAAACACCCACACCTTCTGGGAATTGATCCGCATTGGACGGTGGCATGTCGAGGGCGAAGCCTATGACCGGGCGCTGGCCATGGTGGTCGAGGCACAGGCAGCGTTACCCATGGCCCGGTTCTGGGGCATGGGCACGTCGGCTTCGAGCGACGGACAGTTCTTCGTCGCTACAGAGCAAGGTGAGGCCATGAACCTGGTCAACGCGAAATATGGCAATACCCCGGGCCTGAAAGCCTATAGCCACGTCTCCGACCAATATGCGCCGTTCGCAACCCAGGTGATTCCTGCAACGGCAAGCGAAGCGCCTTACATCCTCGATGGCCTGCTGATGAACGATGCTGGACGCCATATCCGCGAGCAGTTCACCGACACGGGCGGCTTCACCGATCACGTCTTTGCCGCATGTGCCATTCTCGGCTACCGGTTCGCTCCGCGCATCCGCGACCTGCCATCCAAACGGCTCTACGCGTTCAATCCGTCGGCCGCCCCGGCGCACCTGCGAGCGTTGATCGGCGGAAAGGTCAACCAAGCCATGATCGAGCGCAATTGGCCCGACATCCTGCGCATCGCCGCCACCATTGCTGCCGGGACCGTCGCGCCAAGCCAGATTCTGCGGAAACTCGCCTCCTATCCGCGGCAGAACGAGCTCGCGACAGCCCTGCGGGAAGTCGGTCGCGTCGAGCGCACCCTGTTCATGATCGACTGGATTCTGGATGCCGAACTCCAACGGCGTGCCCAGATCGGGCTCAACAAAGGCGAAGCTCATCATGCGCTGAAGCGGGCAATCAGCTTCCACCGCCGCGGTGAAATCCGCGACCGTTCCGCCGAAGGCCAGCATTACCGCATCGCCGGCATGAATCTGCTCGCCGCCATCATCATCTTCTGGAACACCATGAAGCTCGGCGAGGTCGTTGCAAACCAGAAACGCGATGGAAAGCTGCTATCGCCCGATCTCTTGGCCCATGTTTCGCCGCTCGGATGGGAACACATCAATCTCACCGGAGAATATCGCTGGCCAAAGCCTTAGCGTAGGATTCCGCCCCCTCCCGCAAACGACCCCTGAATTGGTTTGAATATACGGGTGAGTTTTAGCTAGTCATAATTCATAAAAAATATCGATTGTGTACTGTACTGTAATGTACTAAAATACGATACAGTACAGTACACAATAGGAAGTAAACCCATGGCAATCACTAAATCAGATGTGGCAAAAGCCATCGAATCCCTTGCAGCACAAGGCTCAAACCCAACTAACGATAATATCCTTGCGGTTCTTGGTAGCGGCTCAAAGACCACTATCAACAAATACCGCAAAGAGATCCTTGAAGAGCAACTGGCGGCAGCCGTTACTACGGCAAAAACTCTGAAAGATGCGGAACTTGTTACCGTGTCACAAGTCATTGCAACCCTATTGCAAGAACGGATTGATGCAGTACAAGGCGGATATGCGGAAACAGTGCAACAACTGGAAAAGCAGCTTGCAGATACCACAGAAAAACTGGAACAGGTGCAAATCAAACTTGATGAACAGGTCAAACAAACTGATGACACCACCGACAAGCTGAAAGTCGCTCTTGCTAGTACAGATAAGGCAAAAGAAGACTACAACGCCTTGCAAGCCAAATATGAACAGCTACTCGAAAAATCAGGCTCGATCAAATATGTGGAATCACAACTCACTAATGCAAATGCACGGATAGCTGAATTAGAAAAACAGATTACAATGTAAAAAGACAAGTAACTGACGCTATGAATATCACTGATATTCGGGGCTGCTCAACCACAGAGTTTAATCAGACTTTGCACAAAGCCAGTGACCATACGTAAAGACCTACGGAATAATGATTTAATCATTAAGCAGCATTGGATAGCTGCGTCGGAGTATGTTTGATTTCGCCCTTGTTTGCCTTTTTATGGAGCATACCATTGCGTAGCAGGATCAAACCAAATGGCAATATTTCCGCGACTCATGAGTGCTCGATTATATGCGGGCCAATTGGTTGTGCGGTAGATTTTGTGTGTAGGCTTCTTCATTTGAAAATTATATCGCTGAAAAAGCCTTTACAGATAGGTGTGTGCAACAAAGCCTCTGATAATTAATAAAGCGCCATTTGGCGCTTTATTCATCCTAGCCCTTCAATATTGCAAAATGCGATAATTTGTTTATACTTGATTTATAGCAAAATGCGATAAAATGTTATGCATGTGATCACCCACGCTAGAATTATAGAAGCAATGCACAAGTGGCCACAGGCTGAAACGGCATTAGATGGTTGGTATCGAACCATAAAGGCAAACGATCCGAAAGATTTTGCTGAGATGAAACAGCTCTTTCCAGCTGTCGATAAAGTTGGAAAGTTCCATGTATTCGATATTGGCGGGAACAAGATCCGACTTATTGCCGTCGTGATGTATCAAGCAAAACGTGTGTATATTCGTCATGTCTTGTCCCATAAAGAATATGACAAAGGTCATTGGAAGGAAGGTTAGTATGAACGCGATGATTAAACAGGCCGTAGACCACTGGCACTACGTTGCACCATTGCTCAGCAAGCCAGAAAATGAAGACGACTTTCATACACTTGTTGAAGCTTTAGATGAACTTTTAGATACCGTTGGTGATGACGAATCTAATCCTTTAATGGGGCTTATTCATCAGCTTGGTGATTTGGTTTCTGATTATGAAAATGAGCATCTTCCTATGCCTAAAGGGGATGGTCGTGCTGCTTTGGCTTTTTTGATGGAGCAACATGGTTTAGGTCAGTCTGACTTAGCAGAAGTTGCAACCCAATCTGTGATTTCTGAGATTTTAAGTGGTAAACGCCAACTGAATATTCGTCATATTAAGGCATTGTCTGAGCGGTTTAATGTATCGGCAGATACGTTTTTCTAAAAGATAGGGCGCCGTGAGCCGCTCTATTAGTAATCAATTTGAATTTCTTGTTAGTCTTGATATTTCAATTTAGCTTTGTTGCACAAACTGAACCGTACCGGGTTTGTCGGAGACCAACTTTCTTGAGAGAATGTTCCAATGACAAAACCAAAATATACCCCTGAAATCAGAGAAAGAGCGGTTCAATTATTGATTGAATCTGAAAAAGATTATCCTTCTACTTGGGCTGCAATCACAGCTATTGCACCTGAGCAGCATGCTGCGCAAGGGTTGTACTCCTGAAACATTGCGTGTTTGGTATTTAAAGCATATGGATCAACTAAATCCTGCCAAAGTACAACAGATATCTGACCAAGAAAAAATGAAGCAAATGGAACGTGAAATTAAAGAATTAAAACGTGCCAATGAAATTCTACGTAAAGCAGCCGCTTTTTTCGCCCAGGCGGAGCTCGACCGCCCACACAAATAATGGTGGATTTTATCCAGAACAATAAAGATCGATATGGTGTTGAAGCGATTTGTAGAATTTTACCGATTGCAGCTTCGACCTATTATCGGGCTTTAGATCTCGTTGATAACCCAGAACATCGAGCGAAACGTGTTCAGCATGATTTACATCATGCAGAGCAAATCAAACGTATTTGGAAAGAAAGTTTAGGTCGATATGGTGTGCGTAAGGTCTGGCAACCGTTATACCAATCGTTATCCAGATAGCGGCTTAAAGCTGGCCAACGCTTCAGAGTGTAATTGATCGCCTTGGCGGTTGGAGAACTCGATGGCACAGTCAGTTGATGTTGGTTGAGCCATTCATACAGTTGTTGCATCACCGGTTGACTATGCTGTTGTCGGTATTCGCGGCGCTGTTCTGCTGTACCATCGGTCTTTTTCCTGAGTTCTGCTTCTATGGCATACAGTTTCTGAATCAGCACTAATGCCTGTTCAGCGACCTGACTTTTTTTGGTCACATGCAGTTCATGGAATTTACGACGCGCATGCGCCATGCAGCCCACCTCAATGACCTGACCTGATTTAAAGCGTGCTTTATAACCGCTGTAATCATCACAGACCAGATGGCCCTGCCAGTCTTTCAGGAACGCTTCAGCATGCTGACCTGAACGACTATCCTGAAAGTCATAGATCACGGCTTGAACTGGATTGTACTGTGTAGTGGCATAGGCCCAGACATAACCTTTCTTCGGTTTTTTATCATTCTCACCCATCCGCATGATGGTGACCGGCGTTTCATCGGCATGGATCACCCGCTGTTGCAGCACCACCTGTTTTAAGGCATTGGCCAGGGTGCTGAGTACACGTCCAAACTGGGTAATCTTGGTGTCTTTCTTGCTGCTTTGATTCACTCTAAAGACTGAATGTTTGTCGCTGTAAAACGCTAAAGGCTTACCGTGCTGTTCGACATATAAGCGTGTTGAAATCATATAGTCAAAGGTTGATTCTGACTCACAGAAGCGTAAATGCTGCAATTTTCCTGTAGCATCATCGATAAACACCAGCAGACAGCATTTAGCAGCGCGTCCTTCAAACCAGTCATGGTGTGAGCCATCAATTTGGATCAGTTCACCAAAGCAATCCCGGTTGTAACGAGGCTGATACGGTCGTTTCAGGCGCTTGGATCGAGGCATCCATAAGTCAGCTGCAATCATCCAAGAACGCAGGGTTTCTACTGAAAGATCGAATCCATGTACGGTGGTGAGCTTTTCATGCGCTAAAGTGGGTCCGAAACCATGGAGTTGGTCAGAAACAATATTGAGGCACTTGAGTTTGAGTTCTTCAGGAAGTTTAGAATTGCTGATTTGGCCACGACCGGCATGGGCTAATGCAGCTGGACCTTGGGCTTTGTATTTCTGCAGTAAGCGTCTGATCTGACGTTCTGAAATATGAAGTAGCTGAGCAGCCTGGGATTGAGTTATGCGTTGATCGCAGATTTCCTGCAAGACCGACAATCGTTTAAGTTCTTTATCCGACATAGACACCAACATATCAAACCGTCCGCTAAGGAAATTGCAAAAGTGCATATTCTAAAAGCGGACATTTTTACTTTGGAGAAACCGGACATTTCTATTTTGGAGTTACAAGTCCTGTTATTCACCAATTAAAATGTCTATGCGATAAACCATTTAAAATGTCCTGTTTTTAACTGCAAGAGTCAAGCACAGGATTTAAATTTCTTTGTTCAATAACAGCTTTCTGAGCTTTACGACTCGGCATACTTTTCTTGAGACGGGAACGTTTATTTTGTTTTTCCAACTCTTCATGCTGTTGCTGGATATGCGCCAGAACCGAGCCTAATCTTTTATTCTCAACCACTTCATTCTGCTGTAGTCCAGCCAGTTTATTGAAGACACTATAGTTGATCTTCCGTCCTTCATGCATGATCGCCACAGTGCCATCCGGGTACTCCAGAAATGAAATGTATTGCCCAACAAGCTTATGATTCAGCTCTGTCGGTTCAAGCAGATAAATACACTTGTCATAGGTGATGGTGAGGTTCTTCGTGACCTTACGCGGTTCCTGCCAGGTGAATATATCCTCCAGCTCAGCATCAGACTCTGTTAGCGGACGATGTAAGTTCTTTGAATTTCGCGCACACTTGGCGAACTTCTGGTTGAAATGCTCAATAAAGCAGGGTAACCAGGCATTGGCTTCGGCAATTGAACTGATGCCTTCCAGACGCATCTCCTTGATCAAACGGTCTTGAAGGGTTCTATTCGCGCGTTCTACGCGACCTTTAGCCTGTGGGGAGTTGGCAAAGATAATATCAATGTTTAACTCATTCAGAATCCGGCCAAATTGCGTGATCTTGCTGTCCTGGCTCGATTTCTGGTTCACTCGGAAGACCGAATGTTTATCGCTATAAAAGGCCAGAGGCTTACCGTATTGTTCAATGTAGGCTCGGGTTGAAAGCATATAGTCGAAGGTCGTTTCTGCCTCACAGAAGCGCAGATGCAACAGCTTTCCAGTGGCATCATCGATATACACCAATAAACAGCACTTAGCAGCGCGTCCTTCGAACCAGTCATGATATGAGCCATCAATCTGGATCAGCTCACCGAAGCAATCACGGTTATAACGTGGCTGATATGGACGTTTAAGGCGCTTGGATCGCGGAATCCAGAGGTCATTTGCAGTCATCCAGCGCCGAAGCGTTTCTACCGGGATATTCAGGTCAAATATGCTGCTGAGCTTCTCATGGGCCAAGGTAGGTCCAAATCCCAGCAGATGTTCGGAAATAATGGAAAGACATTTTGATTTTAATAAATCATCATGGCGACGATGGCCAGGTTGACCACGGCTGGCATGCGCCATACCTGAAACACCATCTTGATTGAGCTTCTGTAATAACCGGGTAATTTGACGGGTTGAAAGATTAAGGATTTCAGCGGCACGGACTTGTGTAATACGATGATCTCGAACGTCTTGCAGAACAGCAAGACGTTGAATTTCTTTGTCAGACATAGTGATCAGCATCTATATTTCATATCCAGTCCATGATGTTTAAACCATCATAAACCAGACATTTTTATTGGTGAGAATATAGACACTTTAAATGGGTTCTAACAAGTCCATTGCGTATAATAGTGATTATGTTAAATTAAGTACATAGTACTTTAAGTTGGCTTTGTTGCACAAACCTATCTGTAAAGGCTTTTTCAGCGATATAATTTTCAAATGAAGAAGCCTACACACAAAATCTACCGCACAACCAATTGGCCCGCATATAATCGAGCACTCATGAGTCGCGGAAATATTGCCATTTGGTTTGATCCTGCTACGCAATGGTATGCTCCATCAAAAGGCAAACAAGGGCGAAATCAAACCTACTCCGACGCAGCTATCCAATGCTGCTTAATGATTAAATCCTTATTCCGTCTATCTTTACGTATGGTCACTGGCTTTGTGCAAAGTCTGATTAAACTTTGTGGATTAAATTGGACCGCACCAGATTACAGTATGCTTTGTAGAAGACAAAAGCATATTGATATTGCAATCAGCTACCAAAAAAGTAGCGATGGGCTGCATCTACTCATAGACTCTACAGGCATGAAGTTTCTAGGTGAGGGCGAATGGAAACGCAAGAAACATGGACCTGAATATCGTCGCCAATGGCGTAAACTTCATATTGGTATAGATCAAAACCCTTCAAATACGCGCTATTCAACTCACTACAAATAATGTGAGTGATTCACAAGTACTTGGTGATTTACTCGATCAGATTCCTCAAGATGAGCAGATTGACTCTGTTTATACCGATGGAGCTTATGACACCAAGCAATGCCGTCAGGTCATTGCAGATCGGCAAGCACATGCGGTGATTCCACCTAGAAAAAATGCGAAACCATGGAAAGATACAAAGAGTAGCTCGCTAGCGCGAAATGAATTACTTCGAACAGTTAAACGTTTAGGCAGGACACTATGGAAAAAATGGTCAGGCTATCATCGCCGCAGTTTGGTGGAAACCAAGATGCATTGCATCAAATTATTAGGCGATAAATTAATGGCAAGAAGCTTTCCTAGTCAGGTGAATGAGATTCATGCACGTGTAGCAGTCCTCAACAGATTTACGGAATTAGGTCGACCAGTTACCCAAGTTACGCCTTAAATTTGGCTCAATTAGGGGCGCTTTGCATTTCAAATCTTTGTGCAACAAAGCCTTAACAGCCTAAAAATATTATCTAGCCCTATGCAAAGATATGCATAGGGTTATTACTTATTTAGAAATTAACGTAGTATCATTTTTTTTGGGAGTTTCAAAAGAGATTTTTTCAAAAATTATTAAACTAAAGATTAAGACTCCGATTAAGCCAATTAGTCCCATAATTAAGAAAGTTGCTCTAAATATCAAGCCATAAGTCAAAATTTTACTTAAATATTTTTTTCCCATATTAGCTCTAATAAGATTACTTTCTTCATTACAAAATATTCCAATATCAATTGAAGAATTTCTTTCTAATCTTTTAAAGACTTCTTCAGATTGTTTGATTAAAAAAGATGTTCTTTGATCTAGCTTCCAGAAAACAAATGCCGTAATACTTAAGAAAATGGATAAAAATATTCCTATGTAAGCAAAGGTACTTGAGGACTGAATGGAAACACCTATAGCGGTTCCTAATCCAGCAATGATAAAAAGAAAATAATTGAACATTGTTATTCTTTGGTTGGAATGTAATTCAAAGTACTTCCAGGCATGTTCAACAGCTTGTTCAGAATTAATCCTATTTGTCATATTAATATTACCCAATTGAAAACTATATGAATTATATAATTTATTCAATTGAATAAACTAATCTAAATAATTCTGCTTGATACTTTGCATCGTGCAAAGCATTATGATCTCCTTGTAAAGTAGGATGTACATATTTATCTATTGAACTTGACTTTGTATCGTACCAGCTACATTTTGTGGCTCCCATAAAAAGAGCTTTGATATCTATAGCTGATATACCAAAAGGATTTCTATTTAAATATTTTAGAAAATAAAAATTTATAAAAGACCAATCGAAAGGCGCATTAAGTCCTACAAATATAGGTCTAGAGTCCTCTGGTAAATACTTGAGTATCCAACTTTCAAATTGAGACATTGCTTCTATGGGGGGAATACCTTTCTTTCGTGCTTGGTCTAAAGTTATTCCTGACACTTTTAAAGCTTCTTCAATTGCTTGATCACTGATTGGTTGGAGCATTATTGTAAATTCTATATCAGGGTTATATACGAAACATGCTCCTATAGTCAGCATACTGTGTTCACCTACTATAGGACCTGCTGTTTCAATGTCTACAGAAATATAAACCTCTTTTTTATACATTCTTATGCTCCTTCCAATTAGAATTATGTTATCCAGCCATTATAGGTGAAGGCTTTAGCTTACTAAGAGCCTGATGGAAGTGTGAGATTGTTAATTCTGAATCAGGAAAAGCTAAAGAAACTGCCGTTGGATATAACCGTGTACGAATATCTGAATAAGTCCAACCTGGTTCTGCTCCGTGAGGAGCAGTTGCACTTACTAATTCGGCAATTTCATCTTCCGAAAAATCGATGTCAGACAAATCTTTAGTAAAAAGCTCATGTCGTTCTTCATTAGATGGGCGAACAAACTCTTCTACAATGGAAGCTCTACGCAAAACAGCTGCATCTAAAGCAGCTAATCGATTAGTACATAAAATTGCAAAGATACGGCCACCATGTTTTCTTAAATCATCTATTGCTTGAATTAAAGTATTCACACCAACTTTATCTTCATGATGACTATTTTCTTGACTTCGAGATGCTCCAAGCGAATCACCTTCATCAATAATAAGAAAAGCTCGACCATTTCCATGTCCAATAGACCGAGTGATTTCATCGAATGCTTGTGCAATGAGAGTACCCATTTCACCAACTTTACCAGTTCCTCTGACTTTATTACTAAGCTTAAATAGCAAAGCATCTTCTATTTTCGCATCACGAGCTAATCTATTAACAATTGCTTCAGCATTTGCAGTTTTTCCAGTACCTACATCACCATGAAAAATAGCTAAAGGATATTGATCGACAAGAAGATCAATAACCGCTAGTTTTTTCCCATGTTTTTGTTTACTCCATTGTTCTAACTCATCAGCCTGAAGCAAAAGTTGTACTTGTTTCTTAATACGGGAATATCTAGATTCAAAACCGAGTAATTTGTCAGCTAAATCATCAAATTGTTTAATTGGTAAATCTGTCTTAACTTCAAAAACTGTTGATTTACTCATGAGTAGTCGCTCCTATTAGCTCCATAACCATTACTGCTATAACCTCGCTCCCCTGATGCAGAAAGGCTACTGTGAGTGGTACTTTCTGTTGTTGAGACCCAAGTTATTTCCAATGGTAATTTGGAAGCTTTTTCTGATTCATTACGATATTTATCGGTATGTGACAATATAATTCTAATTCGTCCATCTGGTGTGTGGGGCCACATTACTCCGCCAGGTCTTTCAGTACCAGATGCACCTTCAGTTTGAAATATGTACTTAATAGCTCTAACTTCTGAACCATAGGAAGATATCAAAGTTACATCCACTTTAGATAAATATTCATTTTTTGCTAATAGTTCAATATCATGGGCATATTCTTTCGCTTTATCTTCAGTCATCGCTCTTGTGCTACTAGCGATCATAATTAAATCTGCTTTAATACTACGTACAACTTTTTCAACATCAGCTACAGTGTAAGTACTCGAATAAGTACTTGAGTATGATGAACTCATGCTTTAATCCTTAATTTTAAATTTATTACCGAATATTTCTTTCCAAATGTCGTTATCATCTTCTACTGATGCATAATTTGCAGTTTCCCAAGCTTGTAAGGCTATTTTGACGATTTGTTCTTTCTCTTCTATAGTTATTCGAGACGCTACATTATTTTCATGGTTAGCAGGATCAATAATTACAACAGGATCTGAAAAATATTTCTGCACCTTAGCCGAGTTCTCAGGGAAATCAATACGTTCATTTAATTCACTTTGAGCTATAAATCCTAAAAATTCTCTAAAACGTTGTTCAATATTTTGTGTTGGTCCATCACGATCTTGTAAATAAGCTAGTATCAACTCTAGATGAAAAGATTTAAGGCCCGGAGGGCACGCAAAATTTTTCCATCGTTTTGCCATACGCACTAAAGTGCGGTAATGCTTATCTGAATTTTTTCTATCACGAATAAATTGAATATGACAAGGAGCACAAGTTAGGTTTTTTTCTTTAGTTTTTAGATCATATTGCCAACCATGGTTTGGTTCTTGGGCATCTTGAATTACAGGAACTACATCTACACTCAGCCCACTTTTGACAAAAGTTACTGTAGCTGCTCTCCGTTGAATCTCAAAATCTTCAACAGCTTTAGTTGGATAAATTTTTGTGAGTAACGTGTAAATTAAGTCATTAAGATTGTCTAATGTCGAATCATCTACATTTTTATTACTGATATAAAATACAATATCTACATCGATAGGATCATCTACAGTTTTCTTCAAAATTGTATACTTTGCAAAAGAACCGGCTTTAACTACTTTTGCTATTTTTAAGTCAGAGTTTGAAGTGATATGTTTGCGTAACTCTGTTATTAAATTATCCACTTGTGCATGATATTCTGTACGTTTTTCTGAAGGTAAACGAAGTACATTACCATCATAATATTGAAGATCTGAATTTGTAAGTGACATTCTGATGTGTTTCCCCAAGTTAGTTATTAAGTGTTAAGCCATGAGTAATATAATCTGCTGTTACTGCAGCAGCTGCTTTTGCGGCTAAGTCATGAAAGCGATTGTCTTTTGTGGAATCACCAAAGTCACTAATTCCTCTAATCATTAACACGGGTTTTTTATGTAAAGCACAAGCCGCAAATACTCCTGCACCCTCCATTTCAGCAACTTCAATTTTTCCATTAAGTTCTTTTAAGGCTTTAAATTTTTCAGGATCTCGAAGAAGCTTCTCACCACTTCCAATAGTGACTGTTTTAGGCATAACACTTTTAGTTACTGGGCCAATTTCAATACTATCTGGAAGTATGATTTCTAAGGCTTCATAGCTCTTTATTAAGCGACTTTCTAAAGAACTTTTGTTAGATAAATATGTGCTAACATCCTGTCTAACTTTAAGATCTAACACTGTGCTTTTAGGCCGGTGTTCTGTAGCGCCACCTTCAATGAGAGCTGCTCCTTCGTATGCAACGACTTGTTCAGATAAAACAACTTCGCCTAAAGCACATTTTTCGCGCATTCCCGCAGCAATACCTAACATGATTACATTTTTAGGTTGTAATTCAATTAGTAATGTGGTGGTGATTGAAGAAGCATCTACATTTCCAGCGCTAGAAAAACATGCTATTGCGCAATTAGCCCGTATACCATCATTGCGAATTATTTCTGTTTTCCATACATGGAGACCCGTACTTGTAACTATAGGCTGTACACCTTCATTAATATTTAATGCTTGCCTTGCAGCTGATAATTCAATTGGTAAAGCTGTCAAGACTAATACATCTGGCGGAAGAGCTGCGTGTCTAGCTTGTTCCTCTTTATAAAAGATCGTAATAATTCTCTTTGCAATTTGAGAAAATTCTAATACAGGTTCTTCTAAAGAGAGTGCTGAAATACTTTTTACCACAGTAGAACCGGTATTTTGCAAATAAGTTTGAGGAGTATCTCTAAATTTTTTTAGCAATCCTAATGCACCATTTCCATCTTCTTTATTTGATCCGATTTGTAGATCTAAAGGCAAAATAGGCAACCCTTTTTTTACCATTTTGTGAGCTCTATCTAATACTCCTTTACCACCACCTAGTGCAATCATTGCTGTAGCATGCTCAATTTGTTCTTCACCTACATTGCTACCTGTTAAGATTTCGTCATCAATACAAATATGTTCAGCAACCCCACGAGCAATCATGCTATTTAAAAGCCGTCGCTGTTCGGAATTGGTTTTGAATTGCAACCGATCATTTGATGCAACAATCTTAAGAAAGATTTTGTTTTCTATCCCTTGAGTTAGTTCGTTTATTTTTCTAGCAATAGTCCAATCAAAAACTAAAGATTTTTGAGTTTGATTTACAGGCTCTGCTGAAAAATAACCGATAAAGCTGCCTCCAGCATTAATAACTTCTGTTACAAGAGCTTCAACAAATGAATGAGCCTTATCGATCTGGTCATCATTTGTAGTAAGAGAAATGCTACCTGCAAGGAGAATACAACTATTTGAAAGAGAAACTGGATTACTCATTCTCCCCTTACCCCCTAAAAAATATAATAATTTTTAATAGATGAAGGTTACATTAACTATTGCAAGTGTTCTTTGAAAATTTATTTAGCTTTGTAATTTTAGTATGCAAGTTGAACTGTTGAATATGCGGTATTACCACCAAGACTTTGATTGATTTCTAGTAGTACTGATTCAATTTTTGGTAAAATGCCCATGCTTTATTGCTACCATGATGAAATTTTCAGAAATCATATATGGTTATCTTCGAAACAACGATGAAAAATGATGTCTCCCCCCCATCCGCAATAAATATAGATCAATGTAGTGTTTTTAAATTAAAGGATTTATAACTTCAAATCGGCTTTGTTGCACAAATCTATCTGTAAAGGATTTTTCAGCGATATAATTTTCAAATGAAGAAGCCTACACACAAAATCTACCGCACAACCAATTGGCCCGCATATAACCGAGCACTCATGAGTCGCGGAAATATTGCCATTTGGTTTGATCCTGCTACGCAATGGTATGCTCCATCAAAAGGCAAACAAGGGCGAAATCAAACCTACTCCGACGCAGCTATCCAATGCTGCTTAATGATTAAATCCTTATTCCGTCTATCTTTACGTATGGTCACTGGCTTTGTGCAAAGTCTGATTAAACTTTGTGGATTAAATTGGACCGCACCAGATTACAGTATGCTTTGTAGAAGACAAAAGCATATTGATATTGCAATCAGCTACCAAAAAAGTAGCGATGGGCTGCATCTACTCATAGACTCTACAGGCATGAAGTTTCTAGGTGAGGGCGAATGGAAACGCAAGAAACATGGAGCTGAATATCGTCGCCAATGGCGTAAACTACATATTGGTATAGATGCCAAAACCCTACAAATACGCGCTATTCAGCTCACAACCAATAATGTCAGTGATTCACAGGTGCTTGGTGATTTACTTAATCAGATTCCACAAGATGAGCAGATTGACTCTGTTTATACCGATGGAGCTTATGACACCAAGCAATGCCGTCAGGTCATTGCAGATCGGCAAGCACATGCGGTGATTCCACCTAGAAAAAATGCGAAACCATGGAAAGATACAAAGAGTAGCTCGCTAGAGCGAAATGAATTACTTCGAACAGTTAAACGTTTAGGCAGGACATTATGGAAAAAATGGTCAGGCTATCATCGCCGCAGTTTGGTGGAAACCAAGATGCATTGCATCAAATTATTAGGCGATAAATTAATGGCAAGAAGCTTTCCTAGTCAGGTGAATGAAATTCATGCACGTGTAGCAGTCCTCAACAGATTTACGGAATTAGGTCGACCACTTACCCAAGTTACGCCTTAAATTTGGCTCAATTAGGGGCGCTTTGCATTTCAAATCTTTGTGCAACAAAGCCGTCGCAAGTTGTACATCTGCTAAACCTTGCCAATCTGCTTTTAAATATTCAATCACCTCTGTTTTGTATAAGCCATTCACCGTTTCAGCCAAAGCATTATCATATGAATCACCAGTCGTACAGAGATGGATCTGGAAATTTGAACAACTCCTATAAGTGATACTCTGCTCCTCAAATGATGTTATAAACATCAATATATGGAGTATTTTATGGCACGTAGACCAAGAAGAAATCATTCAAACGACTTTAAGGCTAAGGTAGCACTTGCTGCGATCAAAGCAGAAAAAACACTTGCTGAATTGAGTTCTGAGTTTGATGTTCATCAAAACCAAATTATTGACTGGAAAAATAAATTGATCTCAGCTTCCTCACAAGCTTTCGATCAATCAAAAGCTCCATCAGAACCTCCCATTGATCTTAAAAAGTTACATGCAAAAATCGGTGAGCAGGCATTAGAAATTGATTTTTTAGAAGGTGTGTTGAAGAAACTGGGCCGCTTCAACCACAAAAGTTAATCGATCACTCACTTCAGATTTCAGTATCTAAACAAGCTAAGTTACTGAAAGTCTCTCGTGGTTGTTATTATTATCGCCCAAAACCTGTTAGCTCATCAGATCTGAAGCTGATGCGATGTATTGATGAATTACATATGCAATATCCTTTTGCAGGCAGTCGTATGATGCGTGATTTGTTGAATCGTCAAGGGCATCATATAGGACGACGTCATACACGTACTTTAATGAAGAAAATGGGTATTCAGGCGTTATATTGCAAACCAAATTTAAGCCAGGCTAATCAAGCTCTGAACCGTACCGGGTTTGTCGGAGACTTTTTTATTTAAGTTAGGCCACCTGACCTAACGGGTTAATCTTATCATAGTACATTGCTTCAAACTCAAAAGGCGATACATAACCCAGTGCACTGTGTACACGCTTTTTATTGAACCAATCTACCCAGTTGAGTGTCGCTAGTTGTACATCTGCTAAACCTTGCCAATCTGCTTTTAAATATTCAATCACCTCTGTTTTGTATAAGCCATTCACCGTTTCAGCCAGAGCATTATCGTATGAATCACCAGTTGTACCGACTGATGCTCGTAAATTTGCTGCTTCTAAACGATTGGTATAGCGAATAGAAAGATATTGAACACCTCTATCGGAATGATGAATCACATTCTTTGGCATGCCTCGATCGTGCAAGGCTTGCTCTAATGCATCGAGCACCATATCTGTATTCATCCGTGTCGATACTTTCCATCCAACAATTGCTCGTGAGAACACATCAATAATAAAGGCGGTATAGACCCAGCCTGAATTTGTTTGAATATAGGGGTGAGTAGACCAAGGGAATTTCACCCTTAGCCCCTCGCAGAACCGGACGTGAACCTCTCAGCTCATCCGGCTCCCATTATCCAACCGATGGTAAACATCCCATTTTCCAGTGCACAAAGGCATTTGGAAAATCACGCGCAAGTCGCCCTAAGGCATATCTAGCCCGTCTTTTATGACGGGCCAAGTTTTTATACTTACGCCTCATCCAGCGTATAAGATAAGCATTCATGTGTTGCCAGATCGCTGACATTGCTGAACCATGGAATCGACCATAGTATTGCTGCCAACCTTGAAGAATTGGATTGAATATTGCAGATAAATCACTTAATTCGCGATTACACATCAGATGTAGATGCCATTTCCGAATAGTCTGTCGCATTGTTTTAAGTGCATCACGACTGACTGCAGGAGAGAAATTTACATAAACTCTTTTATACTTGTCCACAGCCTTACGGGGCCTAAACGTGTACCCGAGAAAAGTAAATTGAACATCGGGATATGCTTTACGACGATTAATATCTTGGCAATAAACAATCTTTGTCTTGTCTGGATGCAATTCGAGTCCACATTCACGAAATCGTGCATCGATCTTTTGTAAAACAAGTTTGGCTTGAGATAAACTCCGACAATGAATTACGCCATCATCTGCATAACGGCAGAACCGTACACTTTGAAGATGTTTCGTAATCCACATATCAAAAGCATAATGCATAAATAAATTCGCCAATAAAGGACTCACAACACCACCTTGTGGTGTGCCGCGATTCCTTTCTAAAAGATGGCCATTTATGTGTTGCATTGGTGCTTTTAACCAACGTTGCACATATAAAAGAATCCATGGAATTTCACAGTGTTTCTTGAGTGCACGCATGAGTAAATCATGGTCGATGTTATCAAAGAGACCTTTGATATCAAATTCCACAACCCAGTCATAATCCCAACTTCGTCTCCTCACTATCGCAATTGCATCATGGGCAGAACGCCCCGGACGATATCCATATGAGTTTGGATGAAATAATGGATCAATTTTCGGCTCTAATAAGAGCTTAACTGCTGTTTGCGCGACTCGATCTGCAACTGTTGGAATACCTAGTATACGCACGCCACCTGACTTCTTTGGAATCGGAACAGCCTTAACTGGCGGTGGAAAATAACTGCCAGAACAAAGTCGATTCCATAGTTTGTATAGGTTGTTCTTTAAATGCTTTTCGAATTGCTCAATAGATTCATGATCAACGCCTGGAGCGCCACCATTCTCTTTGACTTTCTTAAATGCCTCCCAGATTAACGCTTTAGGAATGTTAAATGGTTTGGTCATAAAGTTTTGCTCCTCCTGCTTGCACAGTTGACAAATCCGTAGACCTGGATAATGCAACCCCTTCGCTCCATTACCATTACAGTAACTTCAACACTACTACGAGTTGCTCCGCCCCTTGGTGACGCATTGCTATTATCAGCCTTGCCTTTTGAGCTTGTGCCTTTCGCTTGACATCGCCACCGAAGGTTCCCGCAGTTCAACGTAAGAGCCTGAATTAGGATCGCGCTGCCTCTACGCCGGACACCGAATGGCCCGTAAGCAGGTAACGGCCAAACTAATCGCGGGGTAACTTCCATCCCCGGTTTTGATGTCATTTGAGTACTTTCGACACTTGAACGGCAGTTCACTGTTGTTCGCCTTCCTAATTCTTACCTGACATCTCTACGATGCCTTTTCCATAACGCTCACGACCGGGACTTTTGATCCAAGCCGCTTATGGTGGTTTGCTACCTGCTCCTGCAAGCCGATAGCGAGGGGCCATACCCTCATCTCTTACGCCGCTTGCTGCGGCACACTAAAGTCACTCACCCACAGTTGGTCAGGATGATCAGCATTAAAATTACGTTTCACTAAATCATCTGCTCTTTTTTGATCATCTCGGCTACGGGTGGTTTGTTTATTCTTACCACGCCAAACACCTTGTATACCTAGCTTCTGCATCAATCGAGCAACTGTACAACGTGCAATAATATAGCCTTCACGTTTCAATTGTTGCCAGACCTTACGCACACCATATCGACCTGAACTTTCTTTCCAAATTCGTTTAATTTGTTCAGCATGATGCTCATCATGTAGATCTCGTTTCGCTCGATGTTCTGGATTGTCCGCGAGATCTAAAGTTCGGTAATAGGTTGAAGCTGCGATCGGTAAAATCCTACAAATCGCATCAACACCATATCGATCTTTATTGTTATGGATGAAATCCACCATTATTTGTGTGGGCGGTCGAGCTCCGCCTGGGCGAAAAAAGCGGCTGCTTTACGTAGAATTTCATTGGCACGCTTTAATTCTTTAATTTCACGTTCCATTTGCTTCATTTTTTCTTGATCAGATATCTGTTGTACTTTAATAGGATTTTGCTGATCTAAATGCTTTTGATGCCAGGCACGAAGTGTTTCAGGAGTATAACCAATCTTAGGCGCAATTGCTGTGATTGCAGCCCAAGTAGAAGGATAATCTTTTTCAGATTCAATTAGTAATTGAACCGCTTTTTCTCTGATTTCAGGGGTATATTTTAATTTGGTCATCGGGGTAGTCTCTCAGAATATTGACTCTCCGACAAACCCGGTACGGTTCATTTTCACACTTTATGCAACAGAGTCGTTTTTATCCTAAGGTCCTTACCACTTGTATTCTTTACGAACATATATCTAAAAAGTGTAGCAAGTTGCTACACTTTTCGCTAGATCAACTCTTTACCAAAAATATCATTCAGTCTTTCACGAATACTATGGACGAATTCCGGATTACTTTTAAGTTTATGCTTCATATTTCGTTTAAAGTCATTCAACCCCATACCAATTTCAGCAAAATCCATTTGGAATAAAGTGTCATTAATGACAATATTTGCTTGAGAGTCAGTGAGGCATCCTACTTTTTTAAACCACTTCTTGAACTGCTGATAATTTTCATCATTATTAAAAATATACCAAGAACGTACATTCATATCGAATTTAGCCCCTAATTCTTTTACGGATGCATTGTCTTCAAATGGAACATCAAGATAGATTTTTTCAATCACTGCAAATTCATCCAGTGCCTTATCAGCAATCCGATGATGCAGTTTAAAATTCACACCTACAATTGGACGGCCTTTCTTAACGGTTTCATACTCTAACTGTAGATCTGTATTTTCGTTAATTTCTGCCACTATTTTGTCTAATACATAGCGTCTAAAATCTACCCAGCGATCATATTTGGTTTCATTAATATCAATCAGTGCTTTCAAGTTTTCTAAAAGTAATGGCACTTCATAACTCTTTTGATTGACGTACTTAAATTCGTTTTTAATGAAATAAGTATAAAGACTCATACTGGCAACAGAATCTAGGGCAAAAAGATGTTTTAGCTGATAGGTAGTAAAATTACCCCCAGCCAGTTGAGTGAAATACGGCAACACCTCACTGGTAAAACGAATCTGAATCGCATTTTTAGAATCATCTTCCCATCTTAACTCACGGATAATGGGAACGACAGAATGTACTTTTTTAGTCTTTCTCTTACCATTATCAGCTGGCTCCTCAATAATAAAATGAGCTACCCGGGATGAAAGCTCTTTATAAATCCGATCTATTGCAACATTAATTGAATTACGTTTATTTAATCCTAGTAAATCTGCCAAATCATCCTTATACAAATAAATATAAGTTTGTTCGGTAATTTCACCATCTACCCTATTTTTCTCACTATAATTCGCAACCGCCATTGCATATAAAAGTGCCTTATATTCATTGGCTGATAATTCGATTGGGCGAATTAAACGGTTACTGGTACTGACAACGCCATTATGGCGAATGTTGCCTATACAGTAAGGAATATAATTCGATTCTTCTTGCAATGGTTCAGATTCTGTCAT
>NZ_CP039145.1 GCF_013343215.1 Acinetobacter sp. 10FS3-1 | reverse complement strand
CTCCAATCACTAGCAAAGTCGATAGTATCTCCAATCACCAATGACTGCATTCGAGTAGGTAAATCTTTTTGCCAATAGCTTTCTGTCCGTATCGTTTCCTTATGATGATCGTTAACACGTATAACGGCACCTACCATCGCTGTTCCCCAATTATTAAAGACGGTTCCTTCGATTAAGCCCGCATAGCTATTTTCATACTTGCCATGAGTCGCATTCAGATCATAATTTATAAAAATTCCGGAAGAAGTCCTTTTAGCTAATTGATCAGCCTTTGGACGTACATTGACTGAGTTAGTTTGGAAGGCTTGTATAGGCGCATGAATCTCTAAAGTTAAAGTTTGTCGATCAAGTTTATATTTAAGACTTTGAATTGAGTCTAGTGTATAGCCTTGGTTATTATCGATTAATCTCATCAGTTCTGAAACAGGACGCAATCGAGTTGACTGCCAAACCTCTAAAGGCATTGCCAGACGACCATCTTGCAATTTTTCAACACGATAGATATCAGGTAATCGTTGGTTATTAATAATAATATTAACTAAAAGTGTTTCAGCCTGATCTTGAGTCTGATCCTTAGCTTTCTCTTGAGCTAAATCCCTCTGATTCGGCAAATCATTTCGTTCTGTAGTTAAGAGCGAAGAGGATATATGAGGCTCTGCAACCAATCCAGCATTTACTATAGAGGGCGTTAATATATGAAATACAATTATCCATGAAATTGGCTTGGGGCTAGGCCAAAAACTGTGTAATAAGGAGTGCCCTGAAAAAGATATATGCATTCGTCATTTTCATTTATTTTTTAATTAAGTTATGGGTACTGAACAGGTTCTATCATTCCATTCGCAGTTTTTAATTGAATTTTGATTGGCGTGGAACCATTACTTGGCAGATCATAAGTCCATTGTTTCCAAGCCCCTGCGAGGATCGTATCATTGACCTTTAGATCTTGTCGCCAGTCTTTTCCCTGAATATGCACGTCAGAAAAATGAATCCGTTGATTTCCGGTATTTTCAATTCGAATGCAGCCTTGACCTGTCGGCGCTTTACATTGGAGCCAGCGCGATGAAATGTTAGTCTGATGAACTGGCGCAATAAAAACTGGAATATCGTGGCTAATACGAAAAATAATCTCATTGGCTTTTATTGAGCTAGAGGGTATTTCTGCGGTTAAATTTTCGAGTATCAGCCGATAACTCTTTTCCACCTTATTGCTTTGTGGGTAGCGAGGAGTCACTCTAAATATTTGGGTGGCTCCAGGAGCTATTTCCACCATTGGAGGAACCACTAATAACTCTTTGCTCTCCTGATAATGGTTTTTGCCATCCACTTGCACCCAAGATAAGCTATTCGCTTGATATCTTAGTTTCTGATCTGAAGTATTTACCAAGGTAATCGAAACTACTTTTTTTTGTGGCGTCAGATCTACCAGAACTGGTGAAATACTCATTGCATAGCTGACTGAAGTACTGAAAAGAAGGCCGAATCCTCCTATCTTTAAAAACATCAACCGACCTCCTTAAATTAAAAATTATTAATAAGAAATAGTCAGGTTTGCTGTACCTGTATAATTACCAGTCGTTACTTGCTGATTTTGTGGAATTACGCCATAAAGATCAATTGATTGAGTCACACCTGTCCCTGTTACTGGAATAGTATCGCCTGCATCTGTAGTACCTAATATAGTATCTCGACTTGCAGTAGTATAAAGTTGATAATTCAGTACTGAACCAGTGCTATTCGTCATGGTTCTTTGGGCAGTTGGAGTCGTTGAGAAGAGTTGAGCAATAGTACCATTTGTACACGTTACTCCTACCGTAGTAGCACCCTCTAGATTAGCGTTCGCATGTGTGGTTACTGGAAGATATTCACCAAAAGCTAGAGTTGCATTATTAATTACACATGCAGATAGAACATTGGCTGTGACAGTTAATGTACTTGTTGCAGTAGCTGCATTTACTGAAGAGGAAACTCCAATAAAAATCAGAGTTCCTAGTAGTTTAGGTGTTATTCTAAACAGTTTTTTCATCTTTTAATCCTTATTAGACCTCTTGCGAAAGTATAGTTTTATCTAATTTTTGAATTGGCTAAAACCTCATAAAATATAGCTTTTGGCTGCTTAAAATTTGACTAACGCAAGAAGTCAATTATTAGCACTTGTATTATGTGAATGGTATAACTATTTTTGTTTGTGTCCTACTGATGTGTGAACTTATATTGTTAAATTAAGTAAAGAAATATGTAGTGCTAATTTATGCATATTAATGAGATGAATTAGACCTCTTGCGAAAGTATAGTCTTATCTAATTTTTGAATTGGCTAAAACCTCATAAAATATAGCTTTTAGCTGCTTAAAATTTGACTAACGCAAGAAGTCTATTATTTATTAGTAACAAGGTAAGTTTTTAAATAAATACTTTTTATTGTGTTTTAGCTATGAGAAAAATGCTTTGAAATTATTGAAATGAGAACATTTATACCAAATGGAAATAAAGATAATTTCCAAGATACTGAGTTGAGCGGTTCGGACTCTTAAAGGCTTTGTTGCATAAAGAGCTGAAAGATAGAGTTCCCCTAACCCCGGCAGAGTTTGCTGCACGCTTGCATATCAGCGCAAGAACCTTACAAAACTGGGAACAAGGCCGTCGCTATCCGACTGGTCCTGCAGCGACTTTAATTCGTATCCTGGATGCTCATCCAACTTTAATTTAAGAAGTTTAGATAGTAAAAAACCCCGGCATCCTGCCGGGGTTTTTTATTATTGCTGGGTGTGCTTTGTTACCTGCTGATCCGTGTCTAATAACTTATAATTTTTATTTTATGTTATGGAACTTCCTGTTCCTGATGAGTTCATCATAGGAAAGTTCCAGTATCCTGAATAGCCGCAAAGGACCGGAATTCACGTAAGCTCAGGCGTACAAAATAGCCTAAATTTTATCCACAGCAATTGGGGATAGTTTTGGAACCTGGATCCGTATGAAATGGGCACTGATCGCTAAATTGATCGTTTTTTTAACCAAATTTACTGGTAAAATGTTACAGACTCGCTTAAAAACTCACCAACTTATTACAAAAGCCGATTTTCGGATATTTTGTGATCAGAGTGAAAATTTTAAGTTTTTGATATTTATATTAATATACAAGTGTTATGTTATTTTCGTATAACGCGTATTATGTTAATTTTAGCTATTTTAAATAAAATACTTCTAAAATTTTGATTTTTCATTGAGAGAAAAAATTGTCAAAAATTAACGTAGAACAGCTATTTATACTGCTATGTGCAGATGTAAAGCACTTGATTACTTTTGAAGTCGAGACTCAGAATAAAGGAAATAGCTTTATTCACTTTTCAGCAAATAAGCTAAAAGATCAAAAAAAATACCTCATAAAATATTCAAAAGATGCTGGTAATGCCAATATAAAAGATGTGGAGGAACTCTTAGAATATGTGGTGATTTTTTGTCATGAATTAACACATTGTTTAAATGATCATAGTACTTTTCAAGCTGGCTCCAATAAAGAAGTAATGGCGATGGAAACACATGCTGATTTTCAAGGAGCAAGAATAGCTACTGCTTTATATACTTATGGAAAAAACCTAAGAAAAATATTAAGAGAAGATTTTAAATACGCTGATAAATTAAAAAAAGATAAAACAACTTTCTGCAAGTTAATGGGAAGAGTTTTTACTAAACTATATTACGACTTTTACAAAGACGGTGATACTACAAAGTATCTAGAACCATTTGAGCGTGTAGGAATGAATATAGCAGGGGTTGCTTCCTTTTTTTATAGATCACCACAATTCTTACAAGTTCGAGGAGAATATGTTGGTATGCATCTAAAGATGATAACGTCTTTAGATAACGAGATCGTAGAAGCATATCAAAATAAATCTTCTTTAAAAGGATTTCAGATCATAGATGAAGTTGTTGCAGTGCATAGAAAAATACAAGGAAATCGACCAAAAATAACGGAAATCAGATCACCTATTTTTGAACCTATTTTCGGGACTAATTACCATAAAAATGATAAATATCGCTTAATTCAAAAGAAAGATATGAAAGATGAAATTATGGAATATGCAAAAAATAATAATCTGGATTTTATTAAAGATGATATTTTTAAAGAAAAGTAGTTCCCATTTAACATAATGGGCGTTATACGAAATGCGATTTTAAATAATATTATTTATCAAAGGTTTAAGACAAAAAAACACACAACCTTCAAGATCAAAAAACACACATTTTAACAACTCGTGTGTTTTTTAAACAGATTTGTAATCTTTCGCCAATAAAATCGTCTAAAAAATGCTCAATTTTGGCATTTTCCCAATGTTCTCAGCTCTTCCAGGGCGAAAACTATCCCCAATTACTGTGGATGAAATTTAGGCTATTTTGTACGCTTTAGCTTACGTGAAATTCGGCCCTTTGCGGCTATTCGGAATAGTAGAATTTTCATATGATGAATTGGTCAGGAACAGGAAGTTCCTTAGAATTACAAAGGATGGGGCCAGATACGACAAGCACTAAGCCAGCACAGACCTAAAGTTCCAATAAAAAACCCCAGCAGGATGCTGGGGTTTTTTATTGTTTATCCTTTCTCATTTGCAAAAACAAGCATAATGCCCTTAAAATATAGACTATAATCTATATTTTGGTTGTGGTATGTGGACAGTCATTACGACAGATCTATTTAATCAGTGGCTTGAACAGCAAGATGAATCGACACAAGAGAAGGTCCTAGCTGCCCTGGTTGTTCTACAGCAGCAGGGACCGAGTTTAGGCCGTCCTTTAGTAGATACTGTGTATGAGTCTAAATTTACCAATATGAAAGAACTGCGTGTTCAACATCGCGGTAGACCCTTAAGAGCTTTTTTCGCATTTGATCCCTTACGACAGGCTATTGTTCTATGTATTGCTGATAAAGGCGGTAAAAAGCGTTTTTATAAAGACATGCTGGATATTGCAGATGAACAATACCAACTTCATCTCACCACCCTAGGAGATAAATCTAATGGCTAAGACTCTGCAAGAATTGTTAGCTAGCCGCTCTCCAGAGAGCCAAGCCCGTATTCAAAAAATGGCAGATGAATTACTGCTAGAAAATCAGCTTCATCTTATTCGTGAAGAACTCGAAATTTCTCAAAAAGAGCTTGCTGAAACTTTGGGAATAAAACAGCCATCGCTTTCAGCAATAGAAAATCGTGGCAATGATCTTAAGATTTCAACCATGAAAAAGTATGTTGAGGCAATGGGTGGGAAGCTCCGTATTGATGTAGAGCTTCCAACAGGAAAACATATAGGATTCAACGTTTAACAATAAAAATGGGAGCTATAGGCTCCCATTTTTATGTAACTCCAAAAAGCCTATGTCTTAACATAGGCTTCGTTATAGTCCATATTATGTATTAGTCCCAGTAAAAACGGACATTAAACTTGCTTAATCCAATCTGCTAAGTTTTCCCATTACTCCTCGCTGGATGAAAATAATATTACCTAACTGTTTTTTACTTTCTATTTTAAATTTAGCTACTTATTCAAAGATAAAGACATGAGGATATCCAGAAAATTCTACTCCAAAGTTATCTTTTAAATTTGCAATACATTCATTCTTTTCATTTTTAACATAATTATAGTTAACTTTCATCGCAAAGCCTATCTTTGCCCAAGTCTTTCCTGATAAAGGAATACATTTTTCTTCAAGGGATTTATCTTGAGCTAAATAATCAATTTTATTATCCATATCATTCAAAATAAGAGTTAATATTTTATCGAAAGCAACTTCTGAAATTTGATTAAATTCTTCTTCATTAATGTCCTTTACTGTCTCAAAGTACTTACTGCGATAGTGATACATTCTTACTTTATTTTTAATATTTACACCAATAGTAAAATCTAGATGAAAATCATCCGGAGATGCTGATATAAAAACAAAAGGAACTAATAAAAAATTAGCATTATTTTTATTTATTACTTCTATGCTTGAATCACTTGCACTTAGTTTTTTTTCTAATTGAGATTTTACTAATTTATCAAATTTTTGAGTTTTTAAGAAATCTAATTGATCACTAACTTCTTTTGTTTTACTAGTTATATTGATTATATCAAATGCTAATGTTAGATCAGAAAGCATAAATCCCGTTGCTGATGCATCATTCCTTGATAATCCTATTACTACTTGTGCATCTTTTAATGTTTTATCTCTAGGCGAACTATATTTTGTCTTATTAACATAATCACTTGAAACATATACAGTTTGTAATTCATTTTTTGAAGGATACTTATGAAAAAAAGTCTGACACCCCGTAAGAAAAATAAAAGATGATGCTAGAAATAATTTTAATAAATTCATGTAAATACTGCTATATCAAAAAGTCAAAATAAGTTTTAGGCATCACTAAACTAAAAACAATTAGACTTCCGTCATAAATCAAAAAACGTACAATTTATATGATTTTAAATTAATCAGCAGAATTATTTAATTCAAGGGATAATCCTTGGATGAAATTCAAAGATATTCAAAAATTATCAGACGTTAAGTTTCGTAGGCTTACCGGTGTTATTTGGGCTACATTTAACCGGCTTTGTTGCACAAACCTATCTGTAAAGGGTTTTTCAGCGATATAATTTTCAAATGAAGAAGCCTGCACACAAAATCTACCGCACAACCAATTGGCCCGCATATAACCGAGCACTCATGAGTCGCGGAAATATTGCCATTTGGTTTGATCCTGCTACGCAATGGTATGCGCCATCAAAAGGCAAACAAGGGCGAAATCAAACCTACTCCGACGCAGCCATCCAATGCTGCTTAATGATTAAATCCTTATTCCGTCTGTCTTTACGTATGGTCACTGGCTTTGTGCAAAGTCTGATTAAACTTTGCGGATTAAATTGGATAGCTCCAGATTACACCACGCTTTGTAGAAGACAAAAGCATATTGATATTGTAATCAGCTACCAAAAAAGTAGCGATGGGCTGCATCTACTCATGGACTCTACAGGCATGAAGTTTCTAGGTGAGGGCGAATGGAAACGCAAGAAACATGGCACTGTTGCAAATAACCACGAATGGTAAGCTGAAGACTGTTTTAGCTAAAGGTGCAGCATATGAATCCTTTCCATGGTCGGCATTTTCAGGGCGAAATCATTCTTTGGGCTGTGCGCTGGTATTGTAAATATGGCATTAGCTATCGTGAACTGCAGGAAATGCTGGCCGAACGGGGTGTGAATGTTGATCACACGACTATTTACCGTTGGGTTCAACGTTATGCTCCTGAAATAGAAAAACGTTTACGCTGGTATTGGCGTAATCCTACAAATCTGAGCTCGTGGCATATTGATGAAACCTATGTAAAAGTGAATGGACGATGGTCTTATCTGTATCGTGCAGTCGATCAACGTGGCGATACCATTGATTTTTATCTTTCTTCTAGACGTAATACCAAATCAGCATATTGTTTTCTTGGAAAAATTTTAAATAATGTGAAGAAGTGGCAAATTCCACAAGTGATCAACACGGATAAAGCACCCACATATGGACGTGCTTTATCACGGTTAAAACGGGAAGGTAAATGTCCACCAGACCTTGAGCACAGGCAGATTAAGTATAAAAATAACGTGATTGAATGTGATCATGGCAAGCTAAAGCGGATCATCAGGGCCACATTAGGATTCAAATCTATGAAGACGGCTTATGCCACAATTAAAGGTATTGAAGTCATGCGTGCACTACGTAAAGGACAAGCATCGTCATTTTATTATGGTCAGCCTCAGGGTGAAGTGTGTCTAATCAACAGGGTTTTCGGTCTCTAAGTACTTTTTAAAGGGAACATCATCGACTCAAATCTCTATTTGCAACAGTGCCCTCCATAAACCCTTTAAATTAATTAGGTGGTTTATGTCGCACTTCAAGTTTTACTCTGCCGGACTATGAAGATCGACGTAACCGTCAGATGTAAGGTGTTTCTCGTGCTAAGGTAGAAAGTAAATATTCAGGAAGTAGGAAAGATACCGAGAAGCGTAAGATTATCGCTAGCCTTCTGAAATCTGGGCATAGTTATTCTGAAATACAAGCTACAGCTAAGTGCTCGCGTCAGTTGATAGCTGTTATAGCTAAACAAATACTCAAATACTCAAATACTCAAATACTCAAATACTCAAATACTCAAATACTCAAATACTCAAATACTCAAATACTCAAATACTCAAATACTCAAATACTCAAATACTCAAATACTCAAATACTCAAATACTCAAATACTCAAATACTCAAATACTCAAATACTCAAATACTCAAAATTATTTTGAGGATCTATAATAATTCTTGTCAAATAAGAGTGGTCGGTTGTCAAAGTTCTTTTAATATATTCTGTTTAAGTAAGAAAAATATTGATTATGTTTTATGCTACGGTATCTCAGCCGAATCTTTTGTAGTCGAATCATCATCGCAACGATGATATTTATACCAGCTTAATCGTCAAGGTAGACATCCCTGCATATAGCAGGGTCTGTTCTACCTATTCAATTCATCTGTCTCATCTTTAAAGGTCTCTACAACGACAGAGAAAATATCGTCCCAAACCTCATCATTTGTTAAAAATGGATAATCCTTAAGTAACTTATTACTTTTAGCACCCTTATTTTGCAGCATACTGCGAATGATTCTATCGGCATAGCTGTTGGGCATCTCAACAATCTCTTTTATCGCCAGTCGTGCATGGTCATGCTTTCTTAGGTACTGTGACTCGTTATGCATCTCTTTTTCAATAACATGAGCAATCAGTCCTGATAAATACTGAACGTGAGGCGTTAAGTCCATAAAGCGCCATGCCGGTTGAATAAGGTGGCTGCCTGCAAAATTTAAGTTTGAGCGAATACCATCAGGGTAAGTAACTGCCTTTTTATCAAAGCTGTAATGATCACGGATTTGCTTCATAAGCGGCACAGAGACACGGTCTAAAATTTTGTCATAGGCATGACGGTCTGAGGGATGCTCAGCAATGGCTTGCGATATAGGTAAGATAATCGGCTCATGAATGACTTGGTCTCGTCTAAGGACATCATTAATTAAAAAGCGATGTACTCGGCCATTGCCATCCGCCAGCGGATGAATATATACAAAAGCAAAGGAGGCAACCGCACTACGCATCAGTGCTGATTGTCCCTCAGTCTTTTCCATAAATACCTGTAACCCTGCTAGCTTGTTAGCAATGTCATCAGCAGGTGGCGCGATATAGTGCACAATTTCTTTAAAGCCATTCACCTGAGTATGCGACACAAAAACTGGTGATTGACGGATGCCGTACTGCTGAATAATAGTTTTACTACCCAATATGTCTTGTTGCAACTCTGCTAGCGACTCAGGATCAAGCGGAATATCGCCCTTGCCGGTACGCCGTGCCATTACATCGGCGAAACGTTCAATACGTTTTAACTCTTTCCCTTCACCTTCTATAGTAAAACTGGCTTTACTCTCTCGTAATGTCATCCATACGGAGGCACGCATCAGTAAGTCTTGCCCAAATTCATCGTTAAGTTTGTCAACCATTGTGGCAATATCGAGTGCAGCGGCTTGCGTAAATACCTCTGTTTTCACCAGTTGAGGACAGAAATGACGGGTTCCTGCAAGATTGTCATTGATACGCCAACGAGCATTCTTTATGACATGCGCAGGGCTTGAAGTAACCTGCTTCTTAGCATCTAGAGCATCCACATAGTTACCGCCTAAATTACTCGGTACTGCTAACTCTTTATCCATGAGCCATTCATACAAGAAAGCCATTCTACGGGCATAGCTGCCTGTGGGCTCAGCGTTTACCCATGCTTGTACGTCATTAGCCCCTATCTGCTCAAACAGACGAGTCAGCAACTCCAAATTCAGTACTTCATGACGCATGTGAAACTGTAAGTGCGCAATGATAGTGTCCAGTGGCCGCGCAGTTTCCTGATAAGCGTTATGGATGACATCACCGTCTTTATAGGTTTGCCTGCGCCCACCGATACTACTGCTGACATATAAAGGCGAAACCAGCTCGATGCTTGCATGACGGATAAGCCATGCTGCGCCAATAGGGTCTAAGGTAGGGGTGTTTATCATGAGTGGCTCAAGCGATTATAGATAAGCCATTTTGCAGAAAAGCGATTATGAATGCAATATAATGATTATAATGAAGCCTCAATGCATTAAATCGATTTTTATATGACGCTGTGATGTCTTTAGATAAAGATCGAGGGGCGTTTTAAGTGGGCATAATTGATCGAAATTGAAGGTGGTAAATACCCATCTTTTAACACAGCTACGTAGTAATAGAGTGCCTATTCTGTAAACAAAGTCTGCTTGCCTCGCGTGTAAAGCCTTATATATCAGCTGTTTACAAATAAAAATAAATAATTAAATATTCCTAAACAAATGGCCACCTATTCTTAAATTGGCAAGTTCACTTATTACTATAAATAATGGATAGTTAATTTACCATTTCATGTTCGACTGTATCCAGTCTATTTTAAGCGGTCTATTTGACTGGCTTAAGTGGTGTATACCTAAAATATACCATTTTCAATTACTGACGTTTGCTGCCACGAATAGTAATTCCTCGTACTGTCTGATGAATATATCCCAAATTAGTTTCTATAAAATTATTCGCTTAGGTCAAGGTGAGTTGACGGGTATCATAAATAATAAACATTGCTAATAATTTATTCATAGTCCTGATTAAAAGTAACGGATAGCTCGAGAGCAGCTTCTCGCATAATAGGTACATATTCTAATAGCTCATCCAAAGTTTTTCTTACAGTTGGACCATGGGTGAATACTGTAGCAAACGTTTTATTTTCATCATTAGGAATGAGTACAGCACAAGCAACCATGCCTGGAATAAACTCTTCGTTGTCTATCCCTACTCTAGTATCCCGTGTCTTAGAAATAGTCTGCATCAATTGCTTTTTATCTGTTTGCGTATTGGTAGTTAATGCATGTATCGATATTTTATTAATGATACGTTCGCATTTTGCATTGGATAGTTGTGATAAGAATAACTTCCCACTTGCACTTGCCCAAATCGGTACATGAGTTCCTACTGGCAGATATATTTGAAGTGGCCAATCAGATAAAACGCGATCTACATAAACTACATCTAGGTCTTTCATAATTGCAATGCCTACGGTTTCTCCTATTTGTGCTGAAAGCTGCTGTAATATTGCAAGTCTTTCAATTTTAAAATGATTATTCTGTAATAGGTCCATAGCTAACTTATAGGTTCTTTTCCCAGAGGTCACCTTCCCAGGCAAGTCCAATTGTACAAACCCGATATTTTGTAGCTGATCTAATAACCTGTACATACTAGGTATAGGTACATCCAATGTATCTGCTAAGTCGCTAACGCTCATTGGTCTTTGCGATCTCGCCAGAATTTCCACAATCTGCAAAACCCGCTCAACACTTGAGCCCTTCTTTTTAGTATTACTCATATCTTTGTCACTCCCTAATCATATGACTTCTAATGTTTCTAATCATTATAACGATAATATTTAATGATTTAAGACTTGTCATTATAAAAATAATGAAATGGATTTTATGTATATATAGCACAGGGAGTGCATATGATAAGTTTATTGCCCATTTTGCTGTCGTTAGGTTTATTAATGTATTTGGCCTACCGTGGTCATAGCGTGATTTTGTTAGCGCCTTTGCTAGCAATGCTTGCTGTGCTTTTAAGTGGTGAGGCTAATACGATGCTAGGCGTCTATACGCAAGTATTTATGAAAGGTCTGGGTGGATACATCATCAGCTTCTTCCCGCTTTTTCTACTAGGCGCTATATGATGTGTGCTGAGAAAACAGGAGGTTTTAACTTGGTAAACTATAGACACTCATCAGGAGTTTACCATGAGCAAGAAACAGAAGACTTACACCGCAGAATTTAAAGTTGAAGCAATAAAATTGATTGAAGCCAATCAAGGCAATGTATCGGAAACAGCCAGACAACTTGGCATTTCAATGCAAACTCTTTCAAATTGGAATAATAAAGCAAAGACTGGCACCTTAGCAGGCACTAAACAATATTCACCTGATCTAAATGCCTTACTCGAAGAAAATAAAAAGCTCAAACAACAGCTCAAAACAGCTGAAATGGAACGTGAATTTCTAAAAAAGGCAGCAGCGTACTTTGCGAAAGAAAGTCAGTAAGGTACGCCTATATGAAACAGCAAAGACATTTATTCCCGATTAGCTTTATGGCTAGATTACTTCACGTTTCAGTGTCACGATTTTATGATTGGCTAAAACGAGGCATGAATAAAAGATTGGTTCAGCGAAATCAACAGACAATTTTGGTCAAAATAGCTCATGAGGAAACTAAACAAAGCTATGGCTATATTCGATTAACTAAGCATTTACAAGCGCAAGGTATCAAAATCAGTACGTATGCTGTACGTCAAATAAAAAAGCTCAACCAGCTGTATTGTAAGCGTCATAAGCGTTTCAAAAGAACTACGAAGAGTGATCATAATCGAGCGATCTACGCAAATTTACTAGAGCAACAGTTTTCAATGACTAAGCCCAATCTTGCATGGTCAAGCGATATTACATACATTTGGACTGCTGAAGGTTGGTTATACTTGGCAGCAGTAAAAGACCTGTACACGAAACAAGTGGTTGGCTATAGCTTAAATGAGCGTATGACCACACAACTTGTTTGCAATGCACTGACTATGGCGATTCGTAATCAAAAACCAACGAAAGGCTTAATTATTCATTCGGACAGAGGCAGCCAATATTGCAGCCATGAATATCGAAAGATACTGGAAAAATGTGATTTTCAAGGTTCAATGAGCAAACGTGGGGACTGTTACGATAATGCACCGATTGAAAGTTTCTGGGGCATACTCAAGAATGAATTAGTGCATCATTGCAACTATAAAACCAGAGATGAAGCTAAAGCAGATATTACAAAATACATTGTGTTATTTTATAATCAGCGAAGAATTCAAAAGAGTTTGGATTTTAAAACGCCAAATCAAATAGCAGAGAACTTTTATCGGTTAGCTGCCTAGCATATCCCAAGTGAAAGTCTCCTGCTAATTCAGCACATATCAAACATTCCGACCATTGGTGAAATAAAGATAAAAAATACTACAAGCACCAACATAGCTAAATTATCTATAGTTTGTTTGTTTAAGCCCCAAATAATATTTTTATCGAATCCGTAGATGTATAAACCCAAAAGAACACTGCCTATGCTGAGTAAAAAATAGATACAAATCGCAATTATCACTTGATAACGATTTTCTTTAATTTTATAAAAGTTATACTCAAATATATCTTCACTTTTTGCCATTTTCTATTCTGATCCATATGCCCTTTAAGGGTTGTTCAATCTAAGGTTCTTAAATCAATTTAACATAATGGTCGTTATGCGAAGTTAAAAATGGGAGCTATAAGCTCCCATTTTTAATCTTTAATTCGCTTTTTCGCTTCGTCATAAACTATGCTATCAGCTCGTTTTCCGACGGTAATGAGCAGGATAACTACCTGATCATCTTTAACTTGATAGACAAGTCGGACACCAGCTTTTAATAATTTGATTTTATAGCAACCTGCAAGATCGCCTCTAAGCATGTTCTTTGGAATATGTGGCTGCTCTATGACTTTAGCTAGTTTCTTTTTAAATTGATCTCGTATAGCAACAGGGAGTTTTTCCCATTCTGCTGTAAAGTCCTTGTGACGTAAAAGCTTATAAGTCATCTAATGTGACTTCCTCAAACATCTCTTTAGGATCGTTAATGCGCTTACGGACAAGAGCTAATAATTCTTCATCTTCTTCCGAAAGCAAAGCTTTTTTGACGGGCAGTTTCCCAGTCGTAGCAACATACTCAAGAATACTAGTGAAGAAATCCGTAGGTGCAATACCTTGCTCTTTAAGGATTGAATAAGATTTTTCTTTAAGGGCTTCATCGACCCTGAAGTTAACAGTAGCCATCATATTTCCCAAGTGTTTAATGTACTAGGAATAGTGTAATGCAAATTGCATTACAAGTCGACTTCGCATAACAACCATTATGTTAATTGATTCAATATATAACTTATTTCCAAAAAATAAGATTTTGTAAAAGGCTTCTTTCTTCTAGACATTTGTTAGGTTTATTTTCAGTCATTGTTTTATCTTTAATGTCGAAAATACTATTTATAAAAGAGAAGCTGAATCCGCTTTCAGCCATTAAATTTTTAACTAAATTATCTTTCTGAATATGAAAAATTATTTCTTCTTGAGGTAATAGTATTTCTACTATTTTTTGATCATCTGCTGTTCCTATCATATGGTTATGTGAAGAACTATATTGAAGAAATTTTACTGTGCAGATTTCCTTTATTACTTGTTCTAATGTTACATTTTCATCAAATTCTAATTGTATTTCTAAAGGGCCTAATTGATCATCTTGGGAACAACAAGCTTCTCTTATAATATGGACTATCATGATCTAAGAATCCTTTAATTTTCCTAAAATTAACATAATACACGTTATATGAATTCCCAAGGCATGGCTTTTAGTCATGCTTTTTTTATCAAAAGACTATACCTAAAACATAAAACCTCTAAACGATAACCCATCTATCATTAGACTTGTATATATTATTAAATGATAGTAATATCTTGCTATTATTAATGAACATTGATTATTGAGTCTAAATAATAGGGATTGCGTTATGATCGTGCGTATTTATGTGAGAGCCAGCACTAAGGATCAAGACGCTACCAGAGCATTAGCTGATTTGGTGGCTTTCAGTACAGGTTATGATGATAACCATGTTGAATACGTTGAGCATTTCAGTGGTACAAAGCTCGATAGACCAGTATTAACCAAGCTGTTAAAGGACGCTGAGCAAGGCGATATTCTGCTGGTTGAAAGCGTGGATAGATTAAGTAGATTATCTCAAGATGATTTTGCGATTCTAAAGCAGCGTATCAAAGACAAGGGTTTACGATTGGTGGTGGCTGATCTACCAACTACGCATACGGTAAGTAAAGGCATGACAGGTGAGATCCTAACAGTGATTAACCATATGCTGATCGACTTATTAGCAACGATGGCAAAGCTTGATAACGATAAGCGTAGAGAGCGTATTAAGCAGGGATTGGCTAACAGTGGCTATAAACCTACTGGAAAGAAAGCCAATGTAGCAAAACACAATCGTATTAGAGAGTTAGATAGTCAAAACAATATGACAAAGGAGGAGATCGCTAAGGCAGTTGGTGTTGGGGTGGCTACCGTTTATCGAGTATTAAAGCAAGGATGATAGCTGATATATTTTAGAAAATACTACCCTTCGTGACCACTAATCCTTATTTAAAATGGACCCTTAGATATTTAGGCTAGTAGCACCAATGGTTTGAGTGGATAAGGTAGTTTTAATGTACTTAGCGAACATTCAACTTTCTAGTTAGGACTCGAATATTTGGCTGTAAGCTAAAGATGTTAATTGTTTAATTTTATGAAATATTACGCAATGTGCTTTGTAATGTACTTACTATGCATTTTCTATTCGTGTTTAGTACGCCACATAGGCATTGATACTCGTACTCAGCATTGTTCTCTTGATTAATTTTGATAACCGCATTAGATTAGGAATTGCTATCCTCAATAATTTTTATTACCTAGGATAGCTTCATCTATTTTCTCGTTATTCTTTAAACTGCCAATAGTAAATATCAACAGTATTTATTGCTACATCATCAATATGCATCTTTAAAAATTAATACGATATCTTCTTTTGTTCCCTTGCGTGGATTACTAAAGGCATTACCATCTTTTAATGCATTATCTGCCATGAGTTCAAAGTCTTGCTCTTTGACTCCTAATTCGCTGAGATGGCCAGGGATGGCGACATCGGCAGAAAGTCTAAACAAGGCATTAATGGCTTTTTCAGCCGCTTCTATCGCTGAACAACCTACTGTATTTTCTCCGAGAAATTCTGCGATATCAGCAAATTTTTGTACATTGGCGATTAAATTATAACGGCATACATGCGGTAGTAATATCGCATTGGCAACACCATGTGGCATGTCATATAAACCACCGAGTTGATGTGCCATAGCATGCACATAACCTAAGTTACCATTATTAAAGGCCATACCCGCCAATAGCGAAGCATAAGCCATATTTTCGCGGGCTTTAAGATCACTACCATTGGCGACTGCAGTGCGTAGGTTGTTAGCAATCAGTTTGATAGCTTGAATGGCAGCTGCATCGGTAACTGGATTGGCATCTACTGAAACATAGGCTTCAATAGCATGAGTTAGGGCATCCATACCAGTTGCAGCCGTTAAGGCGCGTGGTTTGCCAATCATCAACAATGGATCGTTGATTGAGACCATAGGCAGGTTACGCCAACTGACGATGACATACTTTAAATGAGTTTCGGTGTCGGTAATCACGCAGTGGCGTGTGACCTCACTGGCAGTACCCGCCGTGGTGTTTACTGAAACGATCGGTGGAAGTGGATGGCTCAGTGTATCAATGCCCGCATAGTCGCCAATCTTGCCTGGATGTGTTGCCATGATACCGATTGCCTTACCACAATCATGTGGTGAACCCCCACCTACGGTAACGATTATATCGCATTGATTGTCTTGGTAGCATGTTAGTCCAGCTGTTACATCGGTATCTTTTGGGTTGGCATGAACTTCAGAAAACACGCTGCTTCTAATACCGACTTCATCAAGATAGGCAATAGTCTTTTCAACAGCACCATCTTTGAGCGTGGCTAAAAACTGGTCGGTGACGATTAAAGCGTGTTTTCCACCTAATATTTGGCAACGTTGTCCTACGACTTCTAAACAGCCTGGACCAAAGAAATTGACGTTAGGTACTAAATAATCATAATAACGCATAAGTAAATATCCTTTTTAAATATGGATCAGATTGGGGTGGTGACTATATGGAGACCTTAGAAGAATCCCATTGAATTGTCGTCATAACTGACTAAGAGATTTTTGGTTTGTTGATAATGGTCCAGCATCATCTTGTGGGTTTCACGACCGATACCTGAATTTTTGTAGCCACCAAAGGCCGCATGCGCAGGATGTAGACCATAGCAGTTTGTCCAGACTCTACCAGCCTTTATAGCGCGACCCATGCGATAGGCCAAACTGATATCTCGGGTCCATACCCCTGCCGCAAGACCATATTCAGTATCATTAGCGATAGCAATGGCTTCATCTTCATCTTTAAAGGTAGTGACTGCGACAACAGGGCCGAAGATTTCTTCTTGGAAGATGCGCATTTTGTTATGACCCTTGAGCAGGGTGGGTTGTAAATAGTAGCCTTCTTTTAGTGTGTCTGATGGCACTTGGCTTTCACCACCGATTAAGACTTCTGCACCTTCATTTTTACCAATTTCGATGTAGTCCAATACTTTCTTAAACTGTTGTGCTGAGGCCTGCGCACCTAACATGGTTTCTGTATCCAGAGGATTACCTTGACGGATATTGCGGACTTTTTCTAAGACCTTGGCCATAAAAGGCTCGTAAATAGATTCATGTATCAATGCACGCGAGGGGCAAGTACAGACTTCACCTTGGTTAAAGAAGCCCATCACCAAACCTTCGACAGCTTTATCGATGAATTTTGGATTGGCTTGCATAATATCGGCAAAGAAAATATTGGGCGATTTACCGCCAAGCTCCATAGTACTTGGAATCAAATTGGCTGCAGCATGTTTCATGATATGCATGCCAGTTGGGGTTGAGCCGGTAAAGGCGACTTTAGCAATGCGACGACTTGAAGCAAGTGCTTCACCAGCTTCGTTACCGAAACCATGTACCACGTTGAGTACACCCGCTGGTAGGAGGTCGCCAATCAACTCCAACAGTACGGTCATCGACAGTGGAGTTTGCTCGGCAGGTTTAAGTACGATGGCATTACCAGCTGCAAGTGCAGGTGCCAATTTCCATGCGGCCATCAAGAGTGGAAAGTTCCATGGAATAATCTGTGCTACCACGCCGAGTGGTTCATGAAAGTGGTAAGCTGCCATAGTTTCGTTGATTTCAGATGCACCACCTTCTTGAGCGCGAATACAGCCAGCAAAATAGCGGAAGTGGTCTGCTGAAAGTGGTACGTCAACGTTGAGAGTTTCACGAATCGGTTTACCATTGTCCCAAGTTTCAGTTACAGCTAGATATTCAAGATTGGCTTCGATTCGATCAGCTATTTTTAATAAGACCAATGAACGGTCTTGGACGGAGGTTTTACCCCATGCTTCTGCTGCGGCATGGGCCGCATCAAGGGCCAAGTCCACATCAGCTTGTTGAGAACGTGGAAATTCACCACAGGGTTCATTGTTTATTGGAGTATTGTTAATGAAATATTCGCCTCCTATAGGTTCGACGAATTTGCCACCGATGTAGTTGCCGTAGCGTGGCTTAATACTAAGTAAGCTATTTGCGTGTCCTGGTGCTGCATAAATCATGCTCGTTCCCTCTTGTTTTTGTCCCAGTATCCATACTGTTTACAGCAATATTTTCTACATTGCTTATTAAAGGACGTAGATAAAAAAGTATACATAACGATAAGATGATTATCGTTATGTATACTTTTAACGTAGTAATTTTGATTTGTCAATTCTTATTAGTGTAATGGCACCATAAGCAAATTATTAAATGAGAATTCTTCAGATATGTTTATGCAGGTATGTTTTTAAGAGTATATTTAAAAGAATACTAGTAATAAGCAATCAAGCCTGATATCAGATTAGCAGTGGGTACTGTAACAGCACAATCTGTAAAGATTTTAGTCTTGCATATTTTTCAACTTGAAAACCACCGTCTCAATTAAAGAGCGGTGGTTGATTAGAATATTATCTAGAGGCTTAAGCGCTTGTACTTTATATTTCGCCCATGTAAGAGGTCCTGTTTCTATTTAAACTTGTATTAGGGTCTGTTGAGAATTAGCCAAACAATAATTAAAAATCTATAATTATTCAATGGATAGATACATACTGACTGATGCCCAATGGGCAAAAATGGAGCCTCACTGCCTAGGCAAAGTTACAGACCGTGGGCGTAGTGGTACAAATAATAGATTATTTCTTGAAGCCGTATTGTGGATTGCACGCACAGGTAGCCCATGGAGAGATTTACCACCTGAATTTGGTAAATGGAATACCATTTTTAAACGCTATCGAGATTGGGTAAAAGCGAGTGTATTTGAAAATATTTTTGCAGCAGTCAATGATGATACTGATATGGAATATGCCATGATTGACGGAACTATTGTAAAAGTACATCGTCATGGTCAAGGTGCAAAAGGGGGACCTATTCACAGGCAATTGGAAAATCCAGAGGTGGAATGACCACAAAAATTCTAGCTTTGACTGACAGTTTTGGGAACTTAGTTAAATTTCGCCTGATGCCTGGGCAATATCATGACCTAGCTGAAGTTAAGCCATTAATTGAAGATATGGATTTTCAAACATTATTGGCAGATAAGGCATTTGATGCGGATTGGTTGCTAAAAGAACTTAATGATCGAGGTGCAAAGGCAGTGATTCCACCAAAATCTAATCGTAAGATTCAGCGTATATTTGATCAATGCATGTATAAATGGCGACATCTCATCGAAAATTATTTTTGTAAATTGAAAGAATTCAAACGTATTGCCATGCGTAGTGACAAAACAGATTCAAGTTTTTCCGCAATGATTTATCTTTGTGCTAGCGTCATTAACTCACGTTAATTCTCAACAGACCCTAGTGGACTTTCGAACTGAGATTAATATAGACGAGCTTTATGTTGGCATAGAAAACTGCTTCTCTTCTCGTATTGCTGCACTAGGCCAACGCTGAGTAACAGTTTTTCGGCGAGTAAAAAATCTTACACCGTCTGGACCATACATAAATAGATCTCCGAACAATGAGCGCTTCCAACCTCCAAAGCTCTGTGATGCTACTGGCACTGGTAATGGGATATTTACCCCAACCATGCCGACTTGGATATTATCAACGAAATAGCGAGCCGCTTCTCCATCTCGGGTATAAATACACGTTCCATTACCATACTCATGTTCATTTATAAGCTCTATCGCTTCTTCCATTGTCTGAACACGCATAATTTGAAGCACTGGACCAAAAATTTCTGCATCATAACTGTCCATCTCTTTTGTCACATTGTCTATCAGAGTAGGACCAACGAAAAACCCTTTCTCATGACCTGCTGGTGCCGCATTAGAACCATCAATGATTACTTTTGCTCCTTGGTTTGCAGCACTTTTGATATGCTCCAAAATTTTAGTTTTATGAGCCTGAGTAATGACAGGGCCAAAATCATTTTCTTTGTCCGAATAAGCACCTAGTTTTAGTTGCTGTATTGCCGGCTGCAATGCTTCAACCATTTTATCAGCAATATCATCACCTACTGCTACCGCAACAGATAAAGCCATACAACGTTCGCCTGACGAGCCAAATGCAGCCCCTAATAGAGAAGTGACCACATTATCTAGGTCCGCATCAGGCATGACGATTGCATGATTTTTTGCCCCGCCTAGAGCTTGACATCTTTTACCTTGGGCTGTTGCTGTAGTGTAGATATACTCAGCAATTGGAGTAGATCCTACAAAACTTATAGCTTCAATATCTGAATGATGTAATAGAGCATCAACCGCCTCTTTACCTCCGTTAACGACGTTAAGAACACCATCAGGTAAACCCGCCTCTTTTAAAAGTTTTGCGATAAACAGCGATGCACTTGGATCACGTTCAGATGGCTTTAGAATAAAGGTGTTTCCACAGACGATAGCCATAGGAAACATCCAAAGAGGAACCATAACAGGAAAATTAAATGGGGTGATGCCAGCCACTACTCCTAGTGGATGAAACTCACTCCAAGAATCAATATCTGGACCCGCATTACGACTATATTCGCCTTTTAATAACTCTGGTGCACCACAAGCATATTCAACGTTTTCGATACCGCGTTGTAATTCACCGACGGCATCATGCGAAATTTTTCCATGCTCTTCGCCAATTAGCCTGCAAATTTCATCAGCATTTTTTTCTAATAGCTCTTTGAATTTGAACATGACTCTAGCGCGTTTCATCGGTGGCGTTTTACGCCATGCTGGAAAGGCCGCTTTTGCAGCGATAACCGCTTCATCAATAGTTTTAGAACTACCTAAAGCAACCTGTTTACTTAAGAGGTGGTCCCACATGTTTGAACAACTAAAAGCTTATTTATAAGTGATACTCTGCTCTAGTTAAGCTACCTTATTTTGTTGTGGTAGCTGGTCATAGTAAAACTCATCTGGAGTCATTTTGTCCAGACTCGAATGAGGTCGTTTCAAATTATAAAATTCAAAATATGCGTTTAATTGCTTCTTCGCATCCAAAACATTGCTGTAGGCTTTGAGATACACCTCTTCATATTTAACGCTCCGCCATAATCGTTCAACCATCACATTATCAACCCATCGACCTTTACCATCCATACTGATTTGAATGCCATTTGATTTCAATACATCAATAAATGCATCACTGGTAAACTGACTGCCTTGGTCATCCGGTGTTGCCTTATTCAAACTTGAATGAGGACGTATCATGTTATAAAAATCCAAATATTCAGCAATTGATTGTTTCGCTTGTTTAACCGTATCGTAAGCCTTCAAATAGACTTCCTCATGCTTCACGCTGCGCCATAAACGCTCAATCATTACATTATCCATCCATCGTCCTTTCCCATCCATACTGATACGGATATTTCGCAATTTTAACTCATTCAAAAATGCCTCGCTTGTGAATTGACTGCCTTGGTCTGTATTAAACACCTCTGGACAACCATATTTCACAATTGCTTCTTGCAACGCATCTATGCAAAAGTCTGTTTCCATACTGATCGATACTCGATGAGCCAGTACTTTACGACTATGCCAATCTATAATTGCACACAGATAGACAAAGCCTTTAGCCATAGGAATGTACGTGATATCTGTACACCAGACTTGATTAGAGTGATCGATGACCATGTTTTTCAACAGATATGGGAAAATACGGTGTGCAAGATTAGGCTTACTGGTATTGGGTTTTGGATACAAGGCATGTATTCCCATCAAGCGCATTAAACGTCGGACTTTACGCCGACCTATTTGATGTCCTTGACGCTGTAGCATATCTCGTATCATTCGACTGCCCATAAATGGGTAGTCGAGATGAATTTCATCGATTAGACGCATCCAACTCAAATCAGTTGATGAAATCTCTTTGGGCTTGTAATACAACGTACTGCGATTGATTTGAATCAATTGCGATTGTTGTCGTACCGAAAGTTGATGGGTCTTATCGATCATTTTTTGCCGCTCAGCTGCCCTATTTTTCTGAGCGCACCTTCTAAAAAATCAATTTGCAATGCCTGATGTCCTATCTTGGCATGTAGAGCTTTGAGGTCAATCTCTGGTTCTTGTTGTGCTGTTGGTCGTGAAAAAATATTGACTGATTGCTCAAGCAGTTGATTTTTCCAATCGATGATTTGGTTTTGATGTAAATCGAATTGAGTAGAAAGTTCAGCGAGTGTGTGGTCGCCTTTAATTGCTGCGAGAGCAACTTTAACTTTAAACTCTGCTGAATGATTACGACGTTTTCTTCGTGTCATGGTTGACTCCAAAAACAAGTATTTCCCATGCTTATTGGGGAGTAGATTATCACTTATAGGCGTGGTCTAAAATCCTAGAACCACATCAGAGTCTTTGGATCAAACCAAATGGAAATATTACCTCGGTTAATTAAGGCTCGGTTATAGGATGACCAATTGGTTGTACGGTAGATTTTAGAGGCAGGCTTATTCATTTTGAAATTATATTGCTGAATAAGCTTTTGATGCTAGGTTTGTGCAACACAGCCCTTCTCAATTAAGACCTAGTCATAAGTTCATAAGTTCATAAGTTATGTAACTTTATAATTTCATCTTCCTGGCAAATCAATCCAGAGCAGTTCTTCGTACTAGTGGAACCTGTAATTTTCAGTGCTGCGCTTCCATATATGGACAAATCCCTGACAAGCATTACCGGGAGAGGTTTCCATCGCATCACTCTCCTCAGGATTGCGTAAGTTATGTAACTTTATAATTTCATCTTCCTGGCTAATTAATCCAGATCAGTTCTTCGTACTAGTGGAACCTGTAATTTTAGTGCTGCACTTCCATATATGGACAAATCCCTGACAAGCATTACCGGGAGGTTTCCATCGCATCACTCTCCTCAGGATTACATAAGATTGTAAGTTGTGTAAGTTACATAACTTATGTAACTTTATAATTTCATCTTCCTGGCTAATTAATCCAGATCAGTTCTTCGTACTAGTGGAACCTGTAATTTTAGTGCTGCACTTCCATATATGGACAAATCCCTGACAAGCATTACCGGGAGGTTTCCATCGCATCACTCTCCTCAGGATTACATAAGATTGTAAGTTGTGTAAGTTACATAACTTATGTAACTTTATAATTTCATCTTCCTGGCTAATTAATCCAGATCAGTTCTTCGTACTAGTGGAACCTGTAATTTTCAGTGCTGCACTTCCATATATGGACAAATCCCTGACAAGCATTACCGGGAGAGGTTTCGATCGCATCACTCTCCTCAGGATTACATAAGATTGTAAGTTGTGTAAGTTACATAACTTATGTAACTTTATAATTTCATCTTCCTGGCTAATTAATCCAGATCAGTTCTTCGTACTAGTGGAACCTGTAATTTTCAGTGCTGCATTCCATATATGGACAAATCCCTGACAAGCATTACCGGGAGAGGTTTCCATCGCATCACTCTCCTCAGGATTACATAAGATTGTAAGTTGTGTAAGTTACATAACTTATGTAACTTTATAATTTCATCTTCCTGGCTAATTAATCCAGATCAGTTCTTCGTACTAGTGGAACCTGTAATTTTCAGTGCTGCATTCCATATATGGACAAATCCCTGACAAGCATTACCGGGAGAGGTTTCCATCGCATCACTCTCCTCAGGATTACATAAGATTGTAAGTTGTGTAAGTTACATAACTTATGTAACTTTATAATTTCATCTTCCTGGCTAATTAATCCAGATCAGTTCTTCGTACTAGTGGAACCTGTAATTTTCAGTGCTGCATTCCATATATGGACAAATCCCTGACAAGCATTACCGGGAGAGGTTTCCATCGCATCACTCTCCTCAGGATTACATAAGATTGTAAGTTGTGTAAGTTACATAACTTATGTAACTTTATAATTTCATCTTCCTGGCTAATTAATCCAGATCAGTTCTTCGTACTAGTGGAACCTGTAATTTTCAGTGCTGCGCTTCCATATATGGACAAATCCCTGACAAGCATTACCGGGAGAGGTTTCGATCGCATCACTCTACTCAGGATTACATAAGATCGTAAGTTGTGTAAGTTGCATAAGTTATGTAACTTTATAATTTCATCTTTCTGGCAAATTAATCCAGATCAGTTCTTCGTACTAGTGGAACATATAATTTTCAGTTTATAAAACTAGGGCGTGTCCTCATTTGGCTTTACACCAAATAAACATGCAAGCAATGTAAATCATAGACTGGTAATTTCGTGCAAGCTTATCAAATCGGGTTGCAATCGCTCGGAAATGCTTCAATCTAGCAAACACATTTTCAACTAAATGTCTTAATTTATATAGATATTTATCAAACACCTTATTCGATCTCAATGGAATAATGGGAATCATATCCTTGTTCTGGGCATATATTCTAATGTGCTCAGCATCATACCCCTTATCAGCAATGAGATAAGTTGCCTCGCCTACAGTATCAATCAGTTGTTTTGCAACTTGACTGTCGTGGACGCCACCCCCAGTGATTTTAAAATCAATCGGTAATCCATTCGCGTCGGTTGCAAGATGTATTTTTGTTGTTCGTCCACCACGTGATTGTCCAATTGCTCTTTCGAAACCATTCCGAGCTCCACTTGCATGTTGATGCACGCGTATGTAGCTTCCGTCAATGAATACCCATTCTTGATCCAAGACGCCTCGTAATCTAAAAAAAATTTATTCCACAATCCCTTGCTTGCCCAACGATTAAAACGATTATAAGCAGTTTGCCAAGGACAAAATTCTTGAGGAATATCACGCCATGTGGCGCCTGTACGCAGTTTCCATAAGATCGCTTCCATGATATTTCTACTATTCTTTGAACGGTAGCAACCATGTAATCGCATAGTATCTTGAATTTGCTGCCAGATATCATCGGTAAGAAGAGTACGTGCCATTGAAAATATAGAAATAAAAATAACTCAAAGGAGGATTTTAAGTATTTAAAACCAATTCTTCAAATGAGGACACGCCCTAGGGTTACCAGGGCAGACTAAATTTTTCCTATAGGTTTGTAGTGTTCAAAATAAAAATTTCTATTATTCAGGTTATGATAACTTTTCTGATTTATATTTTTCTTTATAGCCCACTTTTAACAAATCAGAATAATACTTTTTTACCTTTTCAGGGTCGAGGAGTTCAAGTGAAATCCTTTCTTTAAACGCTTCGATCTCTTCGCCTACATTGGCATATTTCCCCCCGAATTCGGGATATTTGATAAGGTCACACAATTTTTGAGCGAAAAATATAGATTGTTTTGGTGTCAGCTGATATGCAGGTTCCAGTACCTTATCACTAACAATTAAGGAAGCTTTTTGATTAAAAGAAAATTCGATATGTGTAATTGTTCTCCCTTCTTTTTTCTGCTCATAACTTACGTCGATATCAGTAAGTTTATTAATTTGATCTATGGCAACCGTCAATACACGCTTTTTGAAATCTCCCATGGTTTTATATTCATTTTCAAGTAGACCTAACTTATCACGCAATTCAACCATACTAATATATAGCTTGCCTTTGCTACGCCATCTAATCAAAAGTTCATACAGCCGTATAGCGTATACACTAGATAATTGAGAAATTTGCTTTAATTCATAACGAGTAAACTTTTCTTCAAGTTTTACAAAAAGCTGTAAAATATCAGGAGCAAAAATTAGTTGAGCACATGCAGCTTCTTTAACATAGCCAACTTTTGATACCCAACGGCTTTTGTAGACCGCTGGCTTACCTGTAACAGGATCTATGGCCTTATAGGTGAGTCTACGTTCAAATAAGTTATCACACGCTCCCTGAAGAGCCTCATAGGCCGCTTGACGACCCAAATTAAAGTGCTTCATGTATTCAGACGCATGTATTGTTAGCAATGTATCCGATGTAAGCTCTTTTTCAATTTCCCTAGCTGCAATAATTGCAACTAAAATTAAGCGTTGTTCAGACAGAGTCAATGCATAAGATGCTTCAATCAAGTTATTGTCTTTATAAATTAGATTTGCCATATTGTGATTAAAGAAATAAATTCCATTAATAGACATTAACACTTAATGTCCATTAATGGAAGATCTATTTATGCCAGGAAAACGTCCATTAAATAAAGGAAAACGTCCATTTAAATAAAGGAAAACGTCCACTTATTGTCAGGAAAACGTCCATTTAAATAAAGGAAAGTGTCCACTTATTGTCAGGAAAACGTCCATATAAAACCTCTGAAAACTAGACTTCATAAGGCATTCAGAGGTTCTATAAATATAAATTTATAAAATATATATAAAATTAAAAAAGAACATTACTTGTGGATAACTTTTTTTTAACTTTATTTTTCACAATAGTTGATTCATGAGATTGAAACTTGTACATTATTTTCAACAAAATTACGTAACTTACATAACTTATGATTATTTTAGTAGGTGGTGAAAAAGGCGGAGCTGGTAAAAGCTGCCTTGCCCAAAACTTAGCAGTTTATTTACAAGAAAAGAATAGAGATATTCTGCTTCTAGATGCAGATCCTCAAGGCACAACAACTGACTGGATTAAAGAACGTGATGAGAATGAGGATTTAAAAAATATTCCATCTGTACAAGCTTCAGGCAATATTCGTCAAGTTTTAAAAGATTTATCAAAAAGATATGAAGATATTATCATTGATGCTGGTGGACAAGATTCGGAAGCATTACGTTCTGCTATGACTATAGCAACACATATGCTCTTGCCTTTTAGGCCTAAACGTAGAGATCTAAAGACTTTGGATCATATGGAACAAGTATTAAAACTGGCACGAGCAGTGAATCCAGATTTGAATGCAAGAGCAATCATTACACAATGCCCAACATTACCGTCACAAGTACAGCGAATTTTAGATGCTAAAGAAGCCTGTGTATCGTTCGGAATAAAAGCATTAGACCACATCACGACAAATCGAAATGTTTATGATGATGCAGATGAAAATGGCTTATCTGTTTTTGAAGTAACAAGTGATCCTAAGGCAAAAGCAGAAATTGAAGGGATAGCTCAAGAGTTTTTAGGAGTATAACTATGGCAGGTCTTAGCGGTTTAAAAAAGAAAACTGACGAGCTTTCAGATCAGGATAAACTGGTTGAAAATTTCATATCTGGAGCTGATAAAAGAGTTAAGGATCTAGAAGTTTCACAAAAGAAATTCGTTCGTTGTACCTTTTCTTTGAACCAAGAATTAAGTGAATTAATTGATGAGTTAATTATCAAAAGTAATAACGCTCGTGTTAACAGATCTAGTATTGTAAGAATAGCTTTAGAGTCACTGGCAGAGCAGAATTTAGAAGATTTTAAGCAGCTCGTTGATAAAAGTTTTAAATAAAATAGAGAATGGAAGAGGTTATTCAATCTATAAGATTAAATAACCTAACTTCATAACTTCATAACTTCATAACTTCATAACTTCATAACTTCATAACTTTACTGGCAAATAATTTAAATATTTTGATTTGTTGATAAACCTTATATAGACATCGCGATACTTTGATATTGGAAAATCAAATGGTAAAGTTATTACGTGATATATCACGTTAACTCATTGAGCTGTTCTGTGTTAGCTGGATATAAACATATAACATCATAATCGGTATTTTTAGGCTAAAGATATTCTGTTGGGCCTAAGTAGTAAATTTAGAAATTAACCATTTCAACTGTATTGAGCTTGTATAGCCAGTATCGATTGAGAGAGTCATGATAGAAAAAATTGGGCATACAAAAAAAACACCTGAAGTTCTAACTGAAGTTTTCACCAAGTTAAGTTACGTTTTGATATTAGATTTACCAGACTTTATTCAAGATTTTGTATTGGATCTTAAAAATAAGATGGATGATGAAATCAAAAGAATGCTTGACCAGGCAGCAAAAGACAATCAAGACGTTGATGAATTTGAAATTTTAAAGTGGTTACTCGATACAATTGATGTAGCTCCTGAAGAAACTGAAGAGGTTAAAAAGCACCAACATAAAGAGGTGCATGCTGTGCTATTTACTTGTTTTTTTACTCAATTGTCCGAGGCCTTAAGTCTGAAGTTATCAGAACATATGAGAGTGGAGTCAAAACCGCAGCGTTGTGTTAAAAAATTGACTCAAAGAACTTATAAAAAATATTTTGGTTTGCCTAAAAACTTCAAGCTCAAGTTAGAACGAAAGCTGAAAATCAATTTTTACCCTGAAAAATTATGGTAACTGTATGACTAATACTGATGGATTGTCAGATCTACACGAAGAAATCAAAGTATTGGAAAAGTGGGTAAATCAGTCACTTGGTGAAAAAAAAGCTATTTTCAAAGATTTCGACGTTCAAAATAAGAATGAGTTGTATGCTGCTGCAGAAAAAATCCAGGTTACTATTAAAAAAAAGAGAATTGTGACGGAACATAAAATTCTGGCTGGTTTAACTCAATGGACTAAAATTGAACAAGAAGGGCATCAGTATGGTTATCTGTTGACTGGATTAATTTGTGAAATGCTCAAAGAACTTATCAGTTTACCGAATTCTAGTTCTAAAGATAAAGAGCCTATCACAAACACAAAACTGATAGATTTTAAGCGAATAGTAGATGATGAAAGAGTACATAAGAAATTTAATCAACTATGTTATGCATTAAAACTGTTACTGCAGAACCAATTTAAAGACCGTGGGGAAAAAAAAATACCATGTGACAAAATTACCAATGAAATTAAAAAAATCGATGAATTTAACACCAGCAATTTTAAAGAATTTTTAACTGGTAAAGAGATGCAAAATCACTCCATCTCATTAGATTTAAACCGTTACATTGAGCAATTTTGTATTGTCTGTAATGAGCTTAACAACAGGGAATTAAATTCATCGAAGAAACTTAGTATCAAGGATTTGATAAAAAGAATAAAAAAGGAGATTGATGTAACAAACCACTCAGGGTCATCTCCTATTCATATAGAAAATGATGACACAGAAGTCGAGATAGATGAAAAATCAGCAACTATTCTTGATCCTACACATGATGATATCAGTAAGCGTGCAAGTTCTATGATATCCGATGAAAAGCTCAAAAAAATTATTCAGAGACGTGAAGTCCCATTTGTAAGTAATCCACTTTATCTAGCACCCAGTTTATTACATCAGGTATACAACGTATTGCACGATTGTTATCAGGATAAAATGTTCAAAGAAAATAGTACAATCTTTTATGATCAATCTTCTTTGGCATTATGTGGCATGATGTCACTGCTGACTGGTCTGAGTCCTACTATCTTTAAAGATATTAATAATTTGATTGAAAAAGGAAAAATATTAGAAAAAACAAAAGTAAAAAGAATAAAAAAAACAAAAGTAGCAGAAGAAACAGAAGTAATCGAAGTATCTTATTATTGGGTGATTGATCCAAAGTTGAATGTAAATCATTCGGGCATTATGAGTGATAAATTACAGCGCTATAACAAAGCATCCACTTATAAATGGCATATTCCTAGTGCTTGGATTATTCAATTAAAAAAAAATGCTATTCAAGAACTATCTGTTCCTGAATACAATCGTTTTTTAAGGCAGCTATTCAGACCGTATAATTTGGACAAGATTTCATGTGGAATTTTAGAAAAGCAAATATATTTCCATCTGAATATGCAGACAGGTGATGATCTCGTAGCACACTTAATGGCAAATCACGATACGAATCATGTGGTTAATTGGTCCTATGAAGGGCGTAATATTGAAGAGATAAATAGACATTTTAAAAGATACATTGATTGTTTAATAAACCGAAAAAAAGGTGATCTATGGATAAAAGAGCAGCAGCCGGGTTATATCTTTGACCGAGAACAACGTATAGGTAGTCAGCGTTGCTGGACTATCAAAGCAGCAACTCAATTTTTTAAAAATCTTTATGCTTATGTACAGACTACTTTAACGAATGATGAAGCCAATCGGATTGAGAAATTAAATGCTTATAGCATTTGGATGTGGCATCTGTCTTTAATTTGCCTCACGGTACGACCCACGATGGGTATGCCAGGTTTGATCAAAAATTATGATTCAAAATCAAAATTTATCTATATTCATGACAAAAAAATTGGTTCACGACAAGAAGGTCGTTTAGTGCCTGTAGTAGGTTATTGGCAAAAGCATTTCGATGCATACAGAGAGTATATAGATAAGACAATTACTGCATTAGGCATGAAATATCTGCAGGAGCAGTGGAAAAAAAATGAATTCATGCTGTGTATTCTTATCCATCCTCAACTGACTTCCAAAAAGCATAGCGTTGACTTTATAGAAATAGCAGACAATCTTACTTTGGCACCAATGTCAGCAGCTTTTGTGACGCATTACTTGAAAGAAACAGTTCAGATTTATAAAAACTGGCCAAGGCATTTTAGCAAAAACCATCTTGAACTCAGCAGTGATATTCATAATACCCTTTATGCACATGATGGTATTGCCATGGGGTTTGGCCATACTTCATCCTTAAGTCCTTTTCATTACAAAACAGAAATTCAACAACAGGTTGAAGCGTTACTGAAAAAATTAGAAATTTTGGAGCTAGACTTGTTTACCCAGGAAAAATCGCGTGATTAACAAAGAACTAAATCAAGAGATTCTAGAGCAATTACAAAATGCGATTGAAACAGAAACAAAAGCAATTTTTAATCAAATTTCTGAGCTGATTGATCATAAATATACTCAGAAAAAGGTGAATGGTGTCGAGATTGATTTTAAACTTCTTGATCAACGAATTGCTGATAAATTTACAAACTATCAGCAAGTTTTAATAAAAGTTTGTGAGCATTCCCAGCTCAAAAAATATTTCCGCTCTTACCTCAAGGAGTGTTTTAAACACTTTAAAATTATTTGTGAACAAGAGTATCAGGAGTGGCAAAAAAAAAATCCAGATCATGCAAAAATTTACGATATTAAATTACCAGATTGGAAAATAGCAACATTACCGCGCCGCGATAATATTTTAACAGAGGACAAGTTGTGTTATGGAGCTATTCTTGCTGATTTTAAAGAAAAATTTTATGAAAAGTGGAGCTATTCTCTTAATAAAAAGACTCAAAATATAAGTTTACAATCTACAGTTGAAGCTCAGCAAAACCTAGTAAACATATTATTTGAATGTCTATGTATATCATTAATTTTCGATCAAGGATGTATTCATCCTGAACGGCTTATTGCAATTCATGATGCAATTTTTGAAATGAATCTAGACAGTGGACTGTTGCCAATTTACTCTGGTTCAGAGAATCATGCCTACGTTTTCTCATACACTCTCTCATCTCAAAAATATGGCAATTTCTACCGTTATGATAGCCAAGGAGATGTGGAATTATGGCAAACACAGCAAATATATTTTAACGCAATCTCAATGCTTTGTTATTTGCGTATCCGAGAGCATCTTCATGGTAACCAAGGTTATGCATTACAGTTTACATCGCCTCTTAGTATTTGGCAGCAAACACACGATGATCAAGATCAAAAAGTTAAGCGGGAAGATTTACTTTATAAGCGGCTAAAAGCACATTTTAAAGATGTTGTTCCTGATCATCAATTTATCAAAGAGTTTGGGCGACGTCGTTTTTCTGCTTTCAAGCATATTGATTATGTTCTTTGGCAGGAGATTCCAAATTTAGATCTATTGAGTACAAGTGTACTTAATAACAAAATTATCACTACGCCTTTGATATATGAACAGCATATAGCTATTTATCATCAGCTTGATACCTGGAAAACGATTCAAGAAAGAATTGAAAATACTCATGACACTGTGGAGCTTTCTGTTTCTACTAGTGGTCAGAACGTTAAAGTTTATAATGATAAACGGATGGGTAAACGTAATGATATAAAATCATTGCTTTTATCATTTAGTGAAGATGGTAAAGAGTTGACACTAGCCAAGTTTAATGAAGCTTTGAACGCGAGTATTAATAAATCAGAGGGCGATATACGTTCCTATGAAGCTGGAGAGGGGGAATATATTGATTATGTGGTGGCAATCGCACATTTACGGATATGCCAATGGTTAAAGTATGAGCTAGGTTACAATTCTAGCTCTGGTAAAGCATCACTTCAGGTGGCATCGATAAAACGTTATTATCACAGCTTCGTTTCTGACTTTTTAATTTACATTTTAGAATATCAAATAAATTTGAATAATGCCATCGAAGAACAATTTGAAGAAATGTATGAGTACCTTATTTTAGAAAAATCAATGAAAGATCAGGAAAAGCAGGAAACAATCGCTGAGAAAAATGATAATAAAAAGCACGACACCTCTGGCTATTCTTTCGCGAGGTTAAAAACATTTCATCAGTATTTGGTCAACAAGCATGATGCACCAGTAGTAGCGTACTTGTATGAACATCAGAGAGACAGCGGGAAATTTTTAAAAACACGGACCATTAGTCCGCAGATGTTTGAATTAATGATGAAAATTGTGGAAAATTATCCAAACATTTTAGGCATTTCAGGGAATGACATAGTTGCATTGCAATGGGTCTATCGACTCGCATTTAGACTAGGTTTGCGTATTGATGAAGTGACAGGCATCCGTCTCAATGATTTTGACTCTGCACAGCTTCGAAGTCATCTTAAAAATAATCGTTTATATTACGAAGCAAAGTCAGATCCTAAAGATACAACTTCAAATGAATCATCCAATTCAGATATTGAAAATCTGGTTTTAAAAATTCATTCCAACTCTCACCGTAATGTTAAAAACGAAAATGCAAATCGTCAGTTTGATTTATCCTATTTTTTAAATCCAAATGAATTTAAAGAGTTCTGTGATTTTTATAAAAAATATTTAGCTGCTTCTTTGAGCGAAGCGGAATTACAAGTACAGAATACATTACTCTTCACCTTTGAAAATCAACAATTATCAAAAATCACTAGGAGCTTGTTTAATTTGGTATTAGGGACAAGTGATCATTCATATACATTTCACGCATTTAGGCATAGTGCTGCATCACACTTAGCAATTTTATTGAAAGGCAGCCACCAGCTTATCTGTAGTTTTACTGACTATGACTCTAGGTTTGTAGGTAGGCTTAAAAAGCATATATTGCAAAATATCGATCATGCATCATTACATAGCGCAGATGTATGGCAACGTTTAGCACATCTAATGGGGCATGAAGACTTTAACGTGACCGCAAGTAGCTATATACATCATCTTAATATTTTAATTGCAGACATGTTTTATACAGCAAAACGTAAATATCAGCCTGAATTGATTGGTGCATTACTAAAAAATAGCAAAATTATTAATGCTCAATTTAAATCCTTAAAGATATCTGAGGATGAATCAGCTTTTAACATTCTTCAAAAATCTAAGTTTTTTTTAAAGGTTTTTGAAAAACATAATGATCCAAAGCAATTCTTAAAAAAAGATGAAATTGAAAAAAAACAAATGAGTTTTTTATATCCAAAAAGATTTCTAGAATCATATCAGGAATGGAAATCAAATGACCGGATCATAAATCCTGAAGACCAGCTTGTTAACTTAATAAAGTCAATTAGTAGACAATTTTATATTTATAAAGATAAAGAAATAGCTAGAAGTGAGGAGCGTGATCTGCAAGAAATGGATTTAAATTGGGAGCGAATGATCAATTGGTCGTATTTATATGGAATATGCCAGCCATTCATAATTGACAAAGAAATTACCCCAAAAGAAATTAAAAATTTTTATTATATTTTGGAAAATAAAATTTCATTGAAAAATGATCGATCAGTTTTAGTTTTTGAAGCAGTCTGTCAAAAAGATTTAAAATTGTACGATTCATTTGTAGAGTTTATTACCAAAATATATTCGGACGTAGAATCCTACTTAGATATAGAAAAATCAAGTTCAAGTGATTTTGATAAAAAAATAGGGACTGAAGTTAAAATAAAATATTATAAAATTAGTAATAAAAAAGCAGATTCAAAGCATCATCTGATACAAAAAATTGTACTACAAAGTATCTTTTTTAAGATGAAATGCCTTGGAGTACCTTCCCTGGGTCAAAAGAAAATGGTCTAAAATGTTTTACCGAAGAAGTAGGGGGCTACAGTTTTTTTATATTAAAAAAATATATAAAAAACATCGGTATATAACTTTAGGTAATTCATGTTTGATTATTATTTCATTATTTATGTAAATTTCTTCTTTTTTTTTTGGTCAAAAAAGGACACTAAGCGCGAGGTGTACACTCTGTGAGGTTGATTTTTGATAATTTTTTTCTTGAGAATAGCCTGGATAGGCTAGATGAGAGATTATCAAAAAAAATACTCAATAAACAAAAAGATTTTGTATGACTCGCAGGAGAAAATAAGATTAAATTTAATTGTATTTTTTTATTATTCTTGTAAATTTATTCGGATATTATTTTTTAAATTTAATCTATAAAATATAAAATTATATAAGGTAAATTTTATAGACTAGTGAGTTAATATAAATTATTTACCCTATAAATTGATTTGTTTTATTCTGTAAAATAGGGAAATTAGTTTTTATTTTTTATAAATAAAAAAATTAATTTTGCTAGATTTATAATATTAAATACAGCATAGAAAACTGGGTTGTGTTTTTGGTTTGATTTTATAAGCTAATTTTTAAATAGCCTAAGCAAATATATTTCAGAAAAATAGCCCAAGCCTTTGCTTTTTAAAACTGCTGTTTTACAAAGCAAAGGCTTGGGAGTCCACCAATATGATTATTTTTAGATTTTAATGAGATACCAAAAAATGGAGAAGATAAATTAATTAGCTTAGGTAATCCTTCTATAAGTATGCAGCATAGATTTTGAGCTAAACACGGATCCTTGTATGTAGGTAAAATACAGGGATTTTTTCGGCTAAAATTTTGAAAAAATTAAGCCAGCATTCAATTTTAAAATATCACTAAAAAATGAATAAAAAACTCTAATTTGGTTTGACCAAAGAAAAAGATACCCATATGATAATTACGTTACAGCAAAATCTGTAATCGGGCGTGGAAACCCGCATCTCAACGTACTAAAGAGTCACTTCTAGTGGCTCTTTTGTGTCTGCATGGCAATGCTTTATGGCAGGCCAAGTAGGGCAGTCTATGACTGGCCGTTTCGTTGAGCGGTATTTCCACCCCTATTTGGTTTGCCACCATCTCGTGGAAAAGATGTTGGCAAATTTCACATTGATCAACGAGATTACAATATGAAAAATATCATCTTAAAAGTACCCATTTCTCTTAAGCTTCTTTTGTTAGCGCTGACTGGATATTGACGGTCATTTAATTCACAGCTTTAACCAAATCGAACTATATACATTTTCAAATTTCGTACTTGAGCGAAAGTAGGAAAGTGTTGCCTGGAGAAAATAAGAAATGGGTTCTACACGACTATTGACCAATATTATTCAGCGTAAAGTCATGTTGCCAGAAGAAATGTCACCTTCAATGCAGCGTGACAATTTTGAAGTTGCACTGACTGATTTTGAAAAGCATCCAATCATCAAATGTCTATTTAAAGCGGATAACCAGCGTTCTACGGAATGTTGGAGCGTGCAAGAAATTGCAAACTTTATTGAGGATTGCACAGAAGATCAAAACATCAATTTATGCATTTTGTATTGGAAAGATATACACGGCAATATTTACATTATTGATGGGGCACATCGTCTTTCCTGTATTTATGCATGGATCAATAGATATTTTGCGGATGAGCAAGTCCCTCAAGCACCTAATTTCAATGATCAACAAAAACAAGATATTCGTTACCTCCGCAATTATTTAGGAGATCTTGCTGATTTTCAAAAAATTTGTACTGATGCCGAATTCGCAGAAAAAAAATCGAAATTAGGCGATATTAAAATCAGTTTCAGGCAGGTACTGGGAACTCCGGAAGATGCGCGACGGGTATTTCAATCGATTAACTCAGATACTAAACGTCTAGATAAATATGAGGAATATCATCTCAGAAGTCGCGGGAGTGACGCCTATTATGCGATCTATGCCTGTTGTTATATCAATGACAATAAATCTAACTTGGAAGAGCTCCAATATACACGTTTAAATGAGCTGATTGAGTTAGGGGAGAGGATCCACCAGCTCCTTTTTTCGACCATTTTATTAGACAATGAAATGAGTCATGGCAAAAAAATTGGCTTGGTCAATGAGTTGATGAATATCATTGCTGGTGATCAGATTCATAATATTATGAGTCTGAATCAGGGGGAACGCGTTGAAAACCTGATGTCGCATCTGTTGACCATTCTTTGCAGAATAGCGACGCCTGTAAAAAATACTGGGGTTCCGAGTTTGGGCTTTCATCCATACTTATATTTTTATAAGGACCAGCGTTTTCAGATTACTTCTTTTCTTGCATGGTTTTCAATTGTGTATGAAATTCATGAAAGCCTCATGCAGATTCATCATCGAACGATTAGTTTCAAAGACTTCACCCGGGTACGCCGTAGTATTGAGTTCTTGATTGCTAATTTCCCCGTGGCGACCACTGAAACGGTCGGCAAGTTCGGCAGTGGTATCAAGGGCTATGATCGGCTACAAATTGTCTATAAAGCCTTTATTTGCTTAAGCTTGGAAATGGAAGTTGATTTTGATGATGAGGAATGCCTGAATACCTTTATTCTGTCCATGTCTAAGGCCTTCAAGTACATAAACTTTAACGAGTTTTATGTCGAAAGATTTTTGGGTGGTTATGATGATGCAGTCGTCAAGCATGTGGTGGGATATGTGGAGTCGATTAGTCCAATTTCTCGGTCAAAGCCCAAGGCCTTTTCGGCATTAACCAAGAGTCTGCTTAAGCACAATTTTCTGGTGGGTAATCATAACTTTTGCCTCATTTGTGATGGATTGATCTATCTTGATTCTACTGAATCGGATCATCGGATTGCCAAAGCCGTAGGTGGGCAAGGCGTTCTAGAGAATGGTCTGCTGGTTCATCCCATCTGTAATAGAATGAAATCAGATCTGAGTCTGGAAGAGATTAGAGCGGATTTGTTTGGTGAATTACTGTATTAATCAACAGAGCGATGAGCTCATTTTTGCAGATGTATCAATGATTAATCACATGATTTAACTTTTTGATACATTCAGCCAATGTGGTTATTTTTAATTCAGTCCAGAATCACAACCAGAAACTAGCAGTAGTTTCTGAATGACCGTCAAGGTCCTTAGTTTCGCCCATAGATTCCCTCTGTGGGCTTTTTTTTGATCAAAAATTGTATAGATACTCTAAAATAAACCTTTTAGCATTTCATAAGCAATTAGGATTAAGGCTGAGACCATCAGCACAACAAAAATGAGTTCCACTCTAGTTAACATCTTAGTTCCATTTACTTTTCACTTAATTTATATAGCAGTTAACTCGTAGCATCAATGAAATAACATGACATGGAAAATAATCAAAAAGACAGAATTTGGATTTTGATCAGATCTGCTGTTTACATGCTTCTACAGCAGCTTTGAATGTTTCACTTAACCTTTAAACTTTTCTTAAAACTAAATATATTTACATATACATTCTAAAATTTGATAGAATTTATTAAAACTTTAGATTCTAAGTGTAAATAATGAGAAGCGCTAATATTCGACGTGATGGCTACTTAAAATTTCTGAATACATGGCAAGACCGTGATGTCATTAAAGTACTTTCAGGTGTGCGTCGCTCTGGAAAATCCACCTTATTGGCGATGTTTCAACAAGACCTAAAAGCACAGGGTGTACAAGCCGAAAACATCATTGCCATCAACTTCGAATTTATGGAATTTGAAGAACTCACCGATTACCGTAAACTACATGATTATGTATTGTCCAAAGTTGATAAAAGTAAAAAAAACTATGTTTTTTTAGATGAAATACAACATGTTACAAATTTTGAGAAAGTAGTCGACTCTTTATATGTTCGGGATTATATCGATTTATATATTACAGGCTCAAATGCATTCTTTCTGAGTGGAGAACTTGCGACGTTACTCACAGGACGCTATATCGAGCAACATGTTTTACCCTTGTCATTCCAAGAGTTTAAACAGTGGCATATTGAAAATAATCCGATCATCCAACAATTATCCAATCGTGATTTGTATGCCATGTACACGCACAGTAGTTTCCCCTATACGCTTGCCATGACTAGTCAGCAGGAAACCTATGATTACTTGCAAGCGGTCTATGCCAGTGTAATGTTTAAAGATGTTATTCCTCGTTTGAATACTGCTGATATTAACTCTCTCGAGCGTGTCGCAAGATATTTAGCAAGCGTGACAGGCTCACCCATTTCCATCAATAAAATTAAAAATACCTTTGTTTCAAGTGGGGTTAAAATCTCATTTGAAACAGTAAAACGCTATACTCAGGGCTTACAGGACAGTTTGTTATTTTATAGTGCCGCACAATTTAAAGTACGCGGGCGTGAGTTATTACAATCCTCTGAAAAATACTATTTAGTTGATGTCGGATTGCGCCGGATTATGTTGCCTGATGCTAATGCTGATCAAGGTCATATCTTAGAAAATGTGATTTATCTTGAGCTTGTCAGACGAGGTTATACGGTCTATGTAGGGCGGGTTGATGAATATGAAATTGATTTTGTTGCTGTCGATACTTTACAGAATTTAACTTATTATCAGGTGGCATTAGAAACGCTCAATGAGGAGACACTCAGCCGAGAGTTACGTCCATTACAGAAAATTTCTGATTCGTATCCCAAATATTTACTTACCTTAGACACGATAGGGACTGAAGCAAATTATAATGGTATTGTAAAAATGAGTGCTCTCGATTGGTTGCTATCTGAAAATAAGTAAAGTTGAGGGTAGACATGGATAATCTTATTTATTAATTAAAAATCAAAGACTTTTCAGCATCATTCAAGAATGTATTCAAGCATAATTTCTGCTCCAATTGTGATGGATCGATTTACCTCGATTCGATTGAGTCAGACTATCATGATTGATCCAGAGTCGCTTACTGAAAGTAGCGAGAATTGCGCTGGAGTTTCTGAAGGATATTAATTCCTTAGTTTGCCCATTCATCCGTGTGGGCATTTTTTTTGATTAAAATACAATGCTGTTCTTGCTAAAAAATGACGGCACCCACCATAAAACACAATATTCCAAAAATAATCCAAGGCCAGATCTTTGTCTTCGGTTGTTCTAAATTCTGAGGATTATATTCCGTGTGTTCTAGCGATGTCGGTTGTGGAACACGGGTCTTTTTAGAGTAAGGCTGGTGTTTAGAGTAAGATAGTCCCGTACCTGGAATGCCGACACTGGTTCGCGTACCTTTTTTTCCAATATTTAGAGAAGCACCAGGTTTGCCAATGCTGGCACTGCTGATGCCTTTATGGGTCAGATTAATTTTAAAACCCGGGAATAATTTAATACTTTTACGAAATCTAAAACCCATATTGCTCTCATTCTAAAACTTAGCTCAATTCACGCACTATACCAGGATCCATGATCTGCTAGAGATCGTACTTTGACGGCTATCATCAGGATACTAATATATTTTTTATCTGGTGATTGCAATACTACCTTAAAATACCGTCAAAAATCTTTACTGTATATTTGCTGTAGGGTAATCTTAAAACTACTATTTATTGACTGATTGGTATATGACGACAGATAAGCATGAAGTCCTTCTCAGAATGAGAGCCATTGAACTCCTTGCATACTGGGAAGGTCGTTTGGTTACCAATCGTTTGATGAGTTGGTTTGGATTGAGTCGACAGCAGGCTTCTGCGGATATCAAGCGTTACAATACGCTTTACAACCCCGATGCCTTGATTCATGATCCATCGGTAAAAGGCTATGTGCCTAAAGCCAGTTTTCAACCGGTACTGACTACAGCGCATATCAATGAATATCTCAACATGCTGTCAGGTTTGGTCAGTGAATCGCATGCGCTGATTGCGATGCCAGAACCGAATCTTACAGCAGTTCAATTACCTGATCGCAGTGTACGTCCTGAAGTGATTCGGGAAGTTTTGCGTGCCTGCCGAAACCAAAACACTTTAAAAATGATTTATGCCTCGATGCAGAATCCGCAGTGGCATGAACGCATCATTTCCCCACACACCCTGGTGTATACCGGTTTTCGCTGGCATGTCCGTGCCTATTGCCATCAGAGCAAGCAGTTTAAGGACTTTTTACTCTCCAGAATTGATCGCACACCTGTTGTGGTGGCGATTGAGTCAGTAGACCCTGCTCAGGATCAGCAATGGCATGAAGAAATTGTACTGACGCTGATCCCTAATCCAAAATTGAACTCATCACAACAAGCGCTGGTCGAAAAAGACTTCGGCATGCCTGATGGCAGATTACAGATTCCGGTGAAAAAAGCCCTGGCTCACTATACTTTGCAGCGATATCAGGCCGCGATCACGCTGGCTGAGGCGGATGATGCCTTGAAATATCCCTTGGTACTACAACGCTCAGATATCGAAAAGCTGTCGTCTTACCTGTTTGATCAAGCTTCATAGGAGATTGGCTATGTTAGAACAATTTCATTATGACAGTGACCTAATTGGTGGCTCACTGATGGTACGTGAAAGCCGGCTGATCGCGGATCTGTTATTACGAGAGGCGACTCCAGAACAATGGTATCAGGCAATTCAGATTGACAATATTCTGCAAAAAAGAACGCCTGCTTCAGCTCAACGCAATGCCACCGCTATTCGTAAGCGTCTGGAGCGCTTAGAGCCTGATTTCTGGAAAGCTTTGCGTGATGGGGATGATGAGCTGGCGACCCAGGTGGCTTTTTGTGGCGCACTGGAACGCAACCTGTTGCTGCTTGAGTTTATGGAAACGGTGATGAGAGAGGCTTATATCTCCCAGGCTCAATACCTGGATAGTTATATCTGGTTAGACTTTCTGGATGAGCGTTCACAACGCGATCCGGATATCTGTGAATGGAAAGAGTCCAGCAAGAAAAAAATGGGGCAGGTGGTGTTTCGCATGCTGGCAGAAGCCGGTTACTTAAAAAGTACCCGTAAGCTGGAGTTGCAGCGTGTGATCGTCAGAGCAGAGCTGCGTAGCCTGTTGGAAGAACATTATAAACAACGCATTAAAAGATCTATGGAAGTGTCGCTATGGACGCGGTAGTTGTAGAGGGGCAGCAATGAGTCAAGCAATACATGAGCGTCTGAATCAGATTCCAGAGCGAATTCTTTCCACCGAGTTTCTCACCGGGCAAGGACTGGGCAATGAAATTGGCTTCTGGATTTTTGATTATGCACCTGAAGATGAGTTGAAAGTGCGCGAATATCTGCATTTTCTAGACGGGATGCTGGAGAAAAAACACAGTCAGCTGAAGGTGGTGAATATCAACCTGCTGCAAGCCGTGGTGGATTATCTGGCTGAGCGTAACTTCATCGATAAAGCCATTCAAATGCAAAAAGCCAAAGGCGATGATGCGCTGCTCAAAGCGCTGAAAGGCCCACTGCATATGGATAAGTTCGCGCCCTATCTGGTGAGTAAATATGCCACCAATGCGCAAGATATTGTGTTGATGACTGGGGTAGGGTCGGTTTGGCCACTGTTACGTGCCCATCACTTATTAAACAGTTTGCATTCGTTACTGGGGCATAAGCCAGTGGTGCTGTTTTACCCAGGTTATTACGACGGTCAAGCGATGAGTTTATTTGGAAAAATTCCAAGCAATAATTACTACAGAGCATTCAGATTAGTGCCTTAAACACGGCAAATAGAAATAAAAATTCGGGGGAGTTGGTTGAGATGAACATTAAAGAACTTTTTTACAAGCCATTAGATCGTGCGATTAACGGGGTCGTAAAAGCAGACCAGAATGACAATACCACGGTTTATCAGGAACTCGATGAGTATGTGGTCACCAATGAACTGGAAAAGCATTTTCGGGACTTTTTCCAGTCTTATGGCACAGACCTAAGCGATCCTTCGATTGCCAATCGTGTTGGCGTATGGATTTCGGGCTTCTTTGGTTCAGGTAAATCACACTTCCTGAAAACCTTGTCCTATATTCTGGCCAATAAAGTGGCACGCGATGCGGAAGGTAACGAACGCAGTGCTGCAGAATTCTTTGATGAAAACAAAATCCGCGATGCATTTATCCGTGCCGATATTAGCAAGGCCGTCAGCCATCATGCCGATGTCATCCTGTTTAACATCGACAGTAAAGCCAGCTCCAATGATGATGGCAATCCGATCCTGAATGTGTTTTTACGTGTATTTAACGAGTATCAGGGTTTTAGTGCTGACCATCCACATATTGCCCATATGGAACGTCACCTGAGCCAGAAAGGTGTCTACGAACGCTTTAAACAGGCGTTTGAGGAATCCAGCGGCATGTCCTGGCTAGAGGAGCGTGACGGCTATCAGTTCTATCAGGATGATGTCGAAACCGCGATTTCCCAAGCCCTCAACCTATCCGCTGAAGCTGCACACAAGTGGTTTGAGGATTCTGAGCAGACCTTTAGTGTTTCGGTCGAAAACTTCTGTCAGTGGGTGAAAGAATACCTGGACAGCAAAGGACCCCAGCAACGCATGTTGTTCTTGGTCGATGAAGTGGGGCAGTTTATTGGCAGCGATACCCGCTTGATGCTGACACTGCAAACCATTACTGAAAACCTGGGTACGATCTGTAAAGGCCGCGCTTGGATTATCGTCACCTCACAGGCAGACATCGACGCGGTTCTAGGTGAGATGTCTTCTTCCAAAGCCAATGACTTCTCCAAGATTGCTGGACGTTTTAAAACCCGGTTATCGCTGTCCAGTTCCAATACCGATGAAGTTATTCAAAAACGTTTATTACGTAAAACTCCAGAAGCTGAAGCACTGCTCAGATCGGTGTTTGAGCAAAAGGGTGATATTTTAAAAAACCAGATTACCTTTGACCGTTCAGGCCCAACACTCAAGAACTATGAGGGTCCAGACAGCTTTATCCATAACTATCCTTTTGCGCCGTACCATTTCCAGCTGGTGCAAAAAGTTTTTGAAGAAATCCGTAAGGTTGGTGCGACCGGTGCACACTTGGCCTATGGTGAGCGATCTATGCTGGATGCGTTCCAGATGGCAGCGAATGCGATTGCGACAGATGAAGTCGGTGCCCTGGTTCCTTTCCACCGCTTCTATACTTCGGTCGAAGGCTTCCTGGATACAGCAGTGAAGCGTACTATCGACCAGGCAGGGCAGAATAAGACCCTGGATGGTTTTGATGTGCAGATGCTGCGTACCCTGTTTATGATCCGCTATGTCGATATCATCAAAGGTACGCTGGATAACCTGGTGACTTTGTCGATTGAGAAAATTGATGAAGATAAGCTGGCATTGCGCAAGCGGATTGAAGAGAGCCTGCAGCGTCTGGAAAAAGAAAGCCTGATTACCCGCAATGGTGATGAGTTCCTGTTCCTGACCAATGAAGAACGCGATATCACCCGAAAAATTAAAGCCACTGACTTAGCAGCTTCAGAAGAAAATAAAGAGTTAGCCAACCTGATCTTTAAAGATTTACTGCGCGATCAGAACAAATACCGCCATCAAGCCAACAAGATGGACTATCAGATTGGTCGTTTTCTGGATGGTCATAGCCTAGATGGCAAGTATGAGAGCGATTTGAAAGTTGAAATCATTTCTCCGCTGGATACGGAATACAGCCTCTACACAGAAGCTTACTGTATTGGTAAGAGCGCCGAGGCTGAAGGGCAGGTACTGTTTAAACTGGCAGACGATAAACAGTTCTTTAATGAACTGCGCACTTGGCTGAAAACCAATAAATTCATCCGCTTAAATGATGATGGCACTCAGTCCGATATCAGCCGTATCCTTGCAGACCGTGGCCGTGAGAACCAGGAGCGTAAAAAACGCCTGCGTGCCCGGGTCGAAGAAATGTTGCTGGACGCGGAAAGTTATGCCTTGGGTCAACACCTGCAACTTTCATCTTCTAGCCCTTCCACCAAGCTGGATGAGGCTTGTCGTTATTTGCTGGAAAACACTTATACCAAACTGAGCTATCTGCAAGTCTATCAGCAGGATGCCTGGCGTGAACTGAACGCCGTCTTGACTGTCGATGATATGGCGCAGCTTGGATTGTCTCTGGATGGCGGTCAGAGCAATCCCAAAGCCCTACAGGATGTCGAACAATACATCTCGCTGCGTGCAACCGGTACCGAACGTATTCTGGTATCGGATGTGGTGGATCGTTTTGCCAAACGTCCTTATGGCTGGCCAGATGCCGAGATTTTACTGCTGGTAGGTCAGCTGGCGGCAATGGGTCGGATTTCTCTGCAGTTAAATGGTGGCAGCTTACAGTTGAAAGAGGCCTTTGAGCCTTTACAAAACAGCCGTCGTCGCCGTGATGTGTCGATCATTAAAAAACGCCAGACTGATGATCAGGTGTTGAAACAGGCACGCCAACTCACCCAAGACCTATTCTCGGCTATGGGACCAGCGACAGAAAAAGAGCTATTTGAATTCTATACCCAACATTTTAAAAACTGGTTAGCCAACTTTAAGTCGTATAAGAGTAAAACTGATGTTGGGCAGTTCCCGGGCAAGAAAGTGATTGAAAAGTCGATTCTGACTTTGGAACGTCTGCTGGCGAATAGCGACAGCTTTGATTTCTTTAAGGCCGTGGTCGAGAACAAGGACGACTATCTGGATCTGGAAGAAGATTATCGTGATATTCATGAGTTCTTCACTAACCAGATGCCGAGCTGGCAACAACTGCAACAGGCCTTACGTCATTTTGAGAAAAACAAACAGGCGTTGGGCAGTGATGAGGTGGCAAAAAAAGCCCTGTCTGAATTACATCGTATTGCCACTCTTGAATCGCCCTATGGCCTGTTAAATAAAGTGGCTGATTTGGTTCGCACAGTGGAAGGCGTCAATGAGCAATTGCTGACTGAGAAGCGCAATCAAGCGATAGAACACCTTGATGACAAGATCAAGCAGTTAGAAGCTGAGATCAAAAACAGTGGCATCGCTAGCGCTGAGCTGAGTAACAAGCTATTACGCCCACTACAACTGCTGAAAACGGATATTGAAGTGGAAAGCAGCCTGTCCACCATCTATATGCTGCAAACCCAAACCGCCGTCGAGCGTTTTGATGAAGCCTTGTATGAGTTGGAAAGCGAAGTTCAGGCGGAAATCCAGCGTCAGGCCAAAGCGGCACAACTGGCTCAGAGCAAAGCCGAGAGTGTAACCAACACTGCAACCACCTCCAGCCCAGTTACATCAACACCTGCTGTGAGTCCGGTACAGCCTGCGACAGCCGTAGTGCCACCGAAACCAGTGGTAGAAGTTGATGTTGCTAGCATTTACAGCAAAACCTCCAGCAGTGTCTATCTGGAAACAGAAGAATCAGTGGATCAGTTTGTAGACGCACTCAAAGCTGAACTGAAAAAAATCGTGAGTGATAAAAAGCGTGTGCGTATCCGCTAACTCGGGTTAGGGATATCGGCATCAGTCATTAATTAAAGGTTTAAAGATGAATACCAGTCATATTAAAAAATACGCACCGCAAGCACGAAATGATTTTATCGCAGCGATGCGCAAGCAAGCCGCCAAATATGGCATCACCGCAGACAGCATTTTACCTGCAGAACAGAAAGGCGACTTGCTGCTGATTGGCGATCAGGTTTTTCCGCTATCAGTCATGAAACCACGTGAGAAGCTGATCAAACGTATTCAAACCAGCAGTTTTGAGCAGACGATTGATTATATCGCTTACAGCTGGTTTAACCGTCTCTGTGCGATTCGCTACATGGAATGCAAAGGCTTACTGGATCATGGCCGTCGTGTACTCAGTAGTGCCGATGGTAGTGCAGGCTTGCCACAGATTTTGGAAGAATGTCTGGATATTGACCTACCAGGTTTAGATGCCAGCCGTGTGGCTGAACTGAAGCTGGATGGCAATAAAGACGAAGAGCTGTATCGGGAACTGTTACTGGCTCAGTGTCATGCGTTGAATCAGGTCATGCCACTCCTGTTCGAACAGGTGTCTGATGAATCTGAACTGTTATTACCGGATAACCTGACCAAAACCGACTCCTTGATTCGTGATCTGGTCAGCAGCATTCCAGAAGAAGACTGGTCGGATGTGCAGATTATTGGCTGGCTGTATCAGTTCTATATTTCTGAAAAGAAAGATCAGGTGATTGGTAAAGTCGTCAAGAGTGAAGATATTCCTGCAGCGACGCAACTCTTCACCCCAAACTGGATTGTAAAATATTTGGTGCAAAACAGTGTCGGTCGTTTATGGATGATGGCACAGCCTGATAGTACGCTTGCTAGTGAGTGGGAATATTACATTCAACCAGCCGAACAGACGGATGAGGTCAATGCACAATTAAAACAATTGATTGATGTGCGGATCAGTGAAGATGGCGATACTTTAAACCCTGAAAGCATTACGGTACTGGATCCTGCCTGTGGTTCGGGGCATATTCTGGTGGAAGCCTATGATTGCTTAAAAGCGATTTATTTAGAACGTGGCTACCGAAGCCGAGATATTCCACGTTTGATTCTAGAAAATAACCTGTACGGGATTGATATTGATACCCGTGCGGCACAGTTGGCGAGTTTTGCGCTATTGATGAAAGCACGTGAGGATGACCGCCGTTTATTTAGCCATCCACCAAAGCTGAATATTATTGCGCTACAGGATAGTCAGCCAGAACGTTTGGATGCATTCAGTCAGGACTTGGCAAGTACTGGTATTGCTCAGACAGATTTAAAAGAACTGTTGGACTTGTTTGAACATGCCTCAACCTTTGGTTCTTTGATTCAAATCCCTGTAGCATTTGCTAAAAAATTGCCTAATTTAGAAACCAAGCTGAATACAGCATCAGAGTCTGGTGATATTTTTAGTCAGCAGTCAGCACAAGAGCTGTTACCTTTAGTCCAGCAAGCTAAATTACTGGCTAAACAATATGATGCTGTGATTGCTAACCCACCGTATATGGGCGGTAAGGGGATGAATACAGCACTTAAAGATTTTGCCAAAAAGCAATTCCCAGACAGCAAGTCAGATATGTTTGCAATGTTTATAGAGCGTTGCCAAGCCCTTTCTAAAATATCGGGGGAAACAGCATTTGTAACACCTTATGTGTGGATGTTTATTTCATCCTATGAGCAAATGCGTAGCAAACTGGTGACAGATGCGACAATACAATCACTCATTCAACTTGAATACAATGCCTTTGAACCAGCGTGTGTCCCTGTATGTGCTTTCATTGTAGGAAAAGCACATGTACCAGATTTTGTTGGTAGTTATATTAAATTATCTGAATTTAAAGGACATGAAAATCAAGCACCAAAAACTATAGAAGCCATTAATAATCCTGATTGCAGTTGGTTTTTTAACACTAAACCAGATGATTTTAAGAAAGTTCCAGGTAGTCCTATTGCTTATTGGTTGACGAATAAAGAGTTAGCAATTTTTAAAAATGTAATAACTGATGAGTATTTTAGTAAGATTACCGAGGGACTTAAAACAGGAGATAATAATAGATTCCTTAGATTTTGGGCGGAAGTCCCGATTGAAAGTCAGAAATGGATTAAATACCATAAAGGTGGCGAATATAGAAGATGGTATGGTAATTTAGAACATGTAGTTGACTGGTCGAATAATGGAGAGACAATTAAGAGCAATAAAAATTCAGGTTTACAAGGTAAGGAATTTTATTTTAAACCTGGAATAGCTTGGACTAAGGTTTCTAGTTCATTTTTTGGTGTTAGATTATTACCAGATAATGTAATATTTGATTCTATTAGTCCATCGATTTTTATGAAAGATTCTAAAAACATTCCTGTCGCATTAGGGTTCTTGACATCAAAAATTGCTCAAAAAATTATTAATATTTTGAATCCGACAATGGTTTATCAAGTGGGTAATGTAAAAAGTTTATTTAAAATAATCGATTTAAATTCGATTGATCGCACTGTTATAATAATAGCTCAAGAATTAATAAGAATACATAAAGAAGATTGGGATTTATATGAAAGATCTTGGGATTTTCAACAGCTTCATTTATTACGTAATGAAATTAAAGAAGGTGATCTTAAAAATACTTATTTATCTTTAAGGAACTATTGGGAAAATATAGTTGAAAAAACAAAACAATTAGAAGAAAAGAATAATCAACTATTTATTGATTATTTTAAACTTACAGATGAAATAACTAATGAAATTCAGGCGAATGAAATTACATTAACATGTAATCCAGATTATAGATTTGGCCTAGAAGTGCCGCATAATAAGAGAGAAGAAAGAATAAGGTACGACACTCTTACTGAATTAATTAGCTATATAGTTGGCTGTATGATGGGACGTTATAGCCTGGATGAACCAGGTTTGATCTATGCCCATGCAGGTAATCAAGACTTTGATTCAAGTCGTTATCAAAAATTCCCAGCCGATGCAGACGGTATTATTCCACTGACCGAAATGCATTGGTTTGAAGATGATGCTACGCGCCGTATTCAAGAGTTCCTAACTGCTGTTTGGGGTAAAGACACACTTGATGCCAATATGCAGTGGCTGGCAGAAAGTCTGGGCAAAAAAGCCAATGAAACGGCTGAAGACACCATTCGCCGTTACCTCGCCAGTAAGTTCTATAAAGACCATATGCAGACCTATAAAAAGCGTCCAATCTACTGGTTATTCAGCAGTGGTAAACAGGGGGCTTTCCAGGCGTTGGTGTACTTGCATCGTTATAACGAAAGTACCTTGGCACGTATGCGTACCGAATACGTCATGCCGCTGGTTTCCAAAATGGCTGCCTATGCCAACTCGTTGGAAACTGCTAAAGAAAACAGTGACTCTGCGGCTGAAATCAAACGTATCGAGAAAAAACTGCAAGACTTGCATAAGCAACAGGCTGAACTGAGTAGCTTTGAAGAAAAATTACGTCACTATGCCGATCAGCGTATTACGTTAGATCTGGATGATGGGGTGAAAGTAAACTACGGCAAGTTTGGGGACTTGTTGGCTGAAGTGAAAGCTGTGACGGGGGAGAAATGATGAATACTTTTTCTCCGGTACTAGACCTTGATGAGGTCGTTGCATGAATTTAAGTCAACTACAACAAGGTCTGGAACAAGCCTTTTATATTGAACAGCACCGGATTGTCTTCTGGTACGATGCGGAACAGTCCTTCAGCGAAGAAGTAAAAGCTTTAAATCTGGGGGATGTCCAGATTCTGAATATGGCAGAAGAGTCGAGTCTGGCGATCAAGCTCAAACTGGAACTGCAAGATCAGCAGGGTAAATACTTGCTGTATTTCCCTAGCCCTGAGCCTGAAACCGAAAAAGACTGGTTACTGGACATCAAGCTGTATTCACGCAGCTTCTATGCCGATCGTTTCTCGATTATCTTCAATGAGCTGGGTTTACAGCAGCAGAGTCTAAGAGAACATCTGGCCAAACGTGAAGAATTCCTTAAAGCCAAAGCCCGTCTGAGCGCGTTAAGACGCTATATCCAGCCTGAGGCCGATGCCCAGGATCTGGACATGGCCATGATTGCAGCTGTGGTCAAGGCCGACAGTGCCGAGCTGATGCATATTGTCCTGGCGTTGGCAGATGAAATGGTACAGCAGAACCTGGCTCTGGAAGTGAATCCAGACTCCTTTGCTGAACTGGAAAAATTCCAACTGGTGCCAGCTTTAGTCACCGCATTACAGGCGGAAATTGGTTATCCAGCATCGGTTGAAGAATTGAATGGGGAAGCATCATTCAAGCTCGGTACGTTTTTTATCCGTTTAATGACCACGGGTTTCTGTGAAAGCCTAGGCGATATACCGCTATGGGCTCAAGAACTGGTGATGTCATCTGTCAGTTCACGTGCGACGGCTAGAGCCTTTTTGTCGCGCTGGAGAGACAGTTCTAAATATTACCCAACCTTCGATACGCTTTCCCAGACCGTGGCGAATGCACTGCGGATTCAGGAGAAGGTCGGGGCCTTTGATCTGGAGCAGCTGCTCGATGTCATGACCTTTGAAGTGATTGAACAAAAGATCATTGTCGATCTGGCCAGTCATATCCCTGCAGCAACCAAAGCTGAACTGGAACATTTCAGAACGATTATTTCTACCCGTCTGGATGGCTATTGGGCTTCCAAACATAAGGATGATGCAACCCGCCGTAAATACCGCACTGTCTATACAGCGTTGCAGGCAGCGATTGAGCTGTTCAGTCTGCGACTGCAGTTTGATTCTGGGTTCTATTTCGACTCCAGTGAAGCCTTGTATAAAGCCTACGAGCAGGAGTTGTATCGCTTTGATCTGGCCTATCGCCACTACAGTGCTGCTTCTCAACGCGCTCATGTCGATATCCTGAAAAAACTCGATGAAGAAGTCGAAAATTGCTATTCCTACTGGTTTATTGACCACTTGGCACGCAACTGGGGCGAGCGTGTAGAAGCTGAGCAACGCTTGAATGTCTGGAAAGTGGCAGATATCCCAAATCAGCAGAACTTCTACGATACTCACGTCAGACCCTTACTCAATTCTGCAACGAAACGCCGTATTGTGGTGATCATCAGTGATGCTTTCCGCTATGAAGCTGCGGTAGAGCTGCGCGATCGTATCAATGAAAAGCGTTATTCCGAAGCGACCTTGTCTTCACAGCTGGGCGTTGTCCCAAGTTACACCACACTTGGCATGGCTTCGTTGTTGCCGCATCAGACTTTGGAGTACAAAGAGGCCGCAGGGGATGATGTTTTAGTAGATGGACAGTCCAGCAAAGGAACTGCTGCACGATCCAAAATTCTGGCTGCCTATAATGGATTGGCAGTAACCGCTGAAACGGTAAAAGGCTGGTCGCGTGATGAAGGCCGTGAAGCACTCAAAGACCATGATCTGATTTACGTTTATCACAACGTGATTGATGCTCGGGGAGACAGTGCCTCTACAGAATCTGAGACCTTTATGGCGGTGGAACATGCTATTGAAGAGCTGACTGAACTCAGCCGTAAAATTTTAATGCACTTCAATATTTCCACCCTGTTGATTACAGCCGACCATGGCTTCTTGTTCCAGCAAAGTAAACTGGAATCTGCGGATCGTTCAAGCTTGACTGAAAAACCGACCAATGCATTGAAGAGCAAGAAACGCTATGTGATTGGGCATGGTTTGCCAGAGAGTAAGGAAGCCTGGAAAGGCTCAACCCAAGCTACGGCAGGCACATTATCTGCGACTGATTTTTGGATTCCAAAAGGGGCGAACCGTTTCCATTTTGTAGGAGGCTCACGTTTCGTGCATGGTGGCATCATGCCTCAGGAAATTGTGGTGCCGGTACTGACGGTAAAACAGCTACGTGGTGAAAAGGCTGGACAGCGGACCAAGCGTAAAGTTGAGGTCATTTCTACTAAATCCACGCTGAAGATGGTCAATAACATCCAGAAGTTTGATTTGATGCAAACCGAAGCTGTCAGTGAGCTGGTTATGCCAGTAACCCTATCGATTGCCATTTATGATGGGGATGTCAAAGTTTCCAGTGAAGAAACTCTGACCTTTGATAGCAGTACCGACTCTGTTGCGGAACGGGTAAAACAGGTCAGGCTGTCATTGTCCGGTACTGATTTTGACCGTAAGAAAGATTACTTCCTGGTACTGAAGGACAAAGACCTGAATATCGAAATGCAGCGCTATAAGGTCACCATTGATCTGGCATTTACCGATGACTTCTTCTGATAACGAATTAACGATAGAGCGTAGCCTACATGGAATCTGCTAACGATAAAGAACTGGATCAGCTGCTGAATGAACACTTTGCTGGGCGGGTGGTACGTAAGGATCTGACTAAACTGATCAAAGAAGGGGCCAATGTCCCGGTCTATGTACTCGAATACCTGCTGGGGATGTACTGTGCCTCGGATGATCCAGAGATCATTGAACAGGGACTACGTAACGTAAAGACCGTACTGGCAGAGAACTATGTACGACCTGATGAAGCTGAGAAGGTGAAATCCCTGGTCCGTGAACGTGGCAGTTATAAGGTCATTGATCGGGTGACTGTAAAGCTGAATGAGCGTAAAGACAAATACGAAGCATCATTTAGTAATCTGGGCATCAAAGATGCCGAAATCTCGGCAGGCATCGTCAAAGAGTATGAAAAATTACTTGTTGGTGGTATCTGGGTCATTGCTACGCTCAGTTATTATTTTGAAGAAGGACAGACCAGTTCTCCATTTGGGGTGAGTTTACTCAAGCCGATTCAAATGCCGAATATGAATATGGATGAACTCTTCAGTGGCAGAGCAGCATTAAGCACTGATCAGTGGCGCGAGAGTTTAATCCGTTCGATCGGCATGGAACCGGCTTCGTTAAAAGAGGACGTGCAATGGCACATATTAGCGCGTATGGTTCCGTTCGTTGAAAATAACTATAACGTCTGTGAACTGGGACCACGCGGTACCGGTAAAAGCCATATTTACAAAGAGTGTTCACCGAACAGTATTTTAGTCTCCGGTGGACAAACGACTGTCGCCAATCTGTTCTATAACATGAGTAGCCGCCGTATTGGTCTGGTGGGGTTGTGGGATGTGGTAGCCTTTGATGAAGTTGCCGGTATTTCCTTTAAGGACAAAGATGGCGTACAGATCATGAAAGACTACATGGCCTCAGGATCTTTTGCCCGTGGTCGTGAACAGATGGAAGCCTCTGCTTCAATGGTTTTTGTGGGTAATATTAACCAAAGTGTTGAATCTTTGGTGAAGACTAGCCACTTATTGGCTCCGTTTCCTGAAGCTATGATCGATTCAGCATTCTTTGATCGCTTTCATGCCTATATCCCAGGTTGGGAAATTCCGAAAATGCGCCCGGAATTCTTTACCAACCGTTATGGCCTGATTGTTGATTATCTGGCTGAATTCTTCCGGGAAATGCGCAAGCGCAGTTTTGCGGATGCCATTGAGAAGTACTTCAAGCTAGGGAATAACCTGAATCAGCGTGATGTGATCGCCGTTCGCAAGACGGTTTCTGGATTGATGAAGCTGCTTTACCCACACGGTCAGTTTAATAAAGAAGATGTACGGCAATGCCTGGAATATGCACTGCAGGTGCGCCGTCGGGTCAAAGAACAGCTGAAGAAAATTGGAGGGATGGAATTCTATGATGTGCATTTTAGCTATATCGACAATGACACTCTAGAAGAGCATTTTGTTTCGGTAAAAGAGCAGGGTGGAGGTGGACTTATTCCCGAAGGTCCTGCTAAACCAGGCTTCCTGTATACCATTGGCCTCAGTAATAAGGGCATGCCAGGCTTATACCGCTTAGAACTGCAAGTCACTAAAGGTTCAGGAAAATTGGCGACATCTGGCTTATGGAATTCAAGTAGTGCCAAAGAACAGGTCAAGATTGCTTTTGATTACTTCAAAGCCAATGCATCCCGGATCTCGGGGGGGAGTAAGGTGCTGGAACATGATTTCCATTTACATGTGGTGGAATTACAGAATACCGGCCCGCTCAGCCATCTTGCTCTGCCAAGTTTAGTGGCTTTCGCTTCTGGCCTCTTAGGACGATCGGTTCAAAGTCAGATGGTGGTACTGGGTGATATGAGCTTGGGTGGTTCTGTGACACCGGTGGAAAGTATTGCCGAATGTCTGCAAGTTGCTTTTGATGCGGGTGCCAAGAAGGTTGCTTTGCCAATGAGTAGTGCGGCAGATATCCCAACGATTCCTGTGGAACTGTTTACCAAGTTCCAGACCAGCTTCTATGCAGATCCGGTAGATGCTGTGTTTAAGGGGCTAGGGGTGGATTAATTTCATATCTGTCTGGAAGAGTTACAGTAGATTGTTTTAAATTCAGTTTCTCAAGTTAAACACCATGTTGTAAAAGCATAATACTGCCTCTTTTAAAGAGCTAGTATTTTAGGGGGGGATTACCTAGCAATGGCCGTACATCACGTCTATTGATGAACCTCGAATTGATTAAAGCTGGTTATCCACCTTGTGTCATCACAGTTGAAAATCGTTTGGCTTATTATGAAGCTCTTGATCAGTGGATGGCTTACGGAAAAACTGAAGCTTTTATTCAATTGGTTTCGGATGCTGTATTAGAAGGGTTTAAACCTTATCAGGTGGTTTTAGGAATATAGTTATTCTATAGCTATTTATTTAATGATAATAATATTATAACTCTCATGACTTAATGATGACTATGGACTTAAAATTCTTCTAGTAAAGAAACTTATACTTTATCTCTAATTTTCGTAGAACTAATTATTTTAGGTTTTTCCTGCATATGCACTTGATTATACTAGGTTTTCGATATGAATAAGAAAGGCTCATCAATTACCAGAGTTTTAGATATTATTGAGGCTATCTCAACCGCAAAGCATCCTCCTACACCTTTGGACCTTTCTATTGAGCTAGATATTCCAAAACCAAGTATCCATCGTTTACTTCAAACTTTGGAGCAAGAAAAATTCATTAAATTAGATATTTACGGTGGTTATATTGTAGGTGATAGGACTTACAAGTTGCTAATGAGCGCTTGGGAGCAAGAACCTAAAAAAATAGAAAGACTAGCAATTCTGCAAAAACTATCAGATCAAACTAATGAAACTTGTGGAATTGCCATCCTTAATAATAATCAAATGCTTTATATAGATCGAGTACAAGCAAATTGGCCATTACAAGTGTACTTACCTATTGGATCTACCGTACCATTATGGTGTACGTCTAGTGGAAAACTTTTTTTAAGTTTTCAACCGGAAAGTCGAAGAAAAAATATAATAGAACACCTTCCTATTACACAGCTTACTAAAAATACTATTACTGATCCTGTGATGCTTGAAGAAAATTTGAATCATATTTTCTTAAATAAACTTGGAACTGATAATGAAGAGTTTATTTCAGGAATGGTCGCATGCTCTGTTCCCATCCACAAGGGAGATACAATCATTGCATGCTTATATGTCCATGCCCCAACGATACGAAAATCTCTTGATGATTTATTAAGTTTTGAATCGATACTACGTCAGGCTGCGAACGATTTAAGTAAATTGATTAATATTGATTAAAAAAAAGCAAGTCATGATGACTTGCTTTTTGTTCAGCATAAAAACATTAGTTCAGCGTTGGCATTGAGAATTGAGCACCCTCACGAACATTAGCGGTTGGCCAACGTTGTGTAATCGTTTTACGACGGGTGTAAAAACGTGCACCATCTGGACCATAAGCATTTAAATCACCAAATAATGAGCGCTTCCAGCCACCAAAACTATGATAAGCCACAGGGACTGGCAATGGGATATTAATTCCTACCATTCCGACCTTAATATTGTCACTGAAGTAACGAGCTGCTTCCCCATCACGTGTATAAATACAAGTACCATTGCCGTATTCATGATCATCAATCAGATTCATAGCTTCTTGCATGGTTTTTACACGTATAACCTGTAGTACAGGACCGAAAATTTCTTCTTTATAACTAGTCATTTCAGGAGTCACTTGATCGATTAGCGTGGCTCCCACATAGAATCCCTTTTCGTAACCAACTGGAGCTGCATCTCGACCATCAACAACAATCGTTGCACCTTGCTCTTCTGCACTGTTGATATAACCCACAACTTTAGCTTTATGCTGGGCTGTAATCACAGGACCGAAATCATTTTCTTTTTCTGAATATGCCCCATATTTTAACGATGCCATAGCTTCAGAGAGCTTAGAAATCATCAAATCAGCAACATCATCACCTACGGCAACAGCGACTGAAAGAGCCATACAACGCTCACCTGATGAACCAAAAGCAGCACCTAATAAAGAGCTTACTACATTATCAATATCAGCATCAGGCATAACAATCGCATGGTTTTTTGCACCGCCAAGTGCTTGGCATCTTTTCCCAGTAGCAGTTGCTGTCTTATAAATATATTCAGCTATCGGTGTCGAGCCAACGAAGCTTATAGCCTGTACTCGAGAATCTAAAAGTAAGGTATCAACAGCCTCTTTATCTCCATTTACAACATTTAGTACGCCATCAGGTAGACCAGCTTCTTTCAGTAATTGTGCAATATACAAAGTTGATGATGGATCACGCTCAGATGGTTTAAGAACAAAAGTATTTCCACAAACAATTGCCATCGGGAACATCCAAAGTGGAACCATGACTGGGAAATTAAATGGAGTAATACCTGCAACGACACCTAAAGGCTGGAACTCACTCCATGAATCGATACTTGGACCTACGTTTTTACTGAATTCACCTTTTAAAAATTCAGGGGCACTGCAAGCATACTCAACATTTTCAATACCACGCTGTAATTCACCGGCAGCATCATGCACAATTTTTCCGTGTTCTTCGCCAATAAGTTTGCAAATTTTTTCAGCATTTTCCTCAAGCAGTTCTTTGAATTTAAACATGACGCGGGCGCGTTTAATGACAGGAGTATTACGCCATTCAGGAAAAGCAGCTTCGGCAGCAGAAATAGCTTCTTCAACGGTTGCTTTACCTGCTAGCCCTACTTCTTTACTTTGTTCACCTGTTGATGGATTGTAAACAGGCTGCGTTCTTGTATGATTGGTATTCAATACGCCGTTAATAAAATGTCCGATCAATTCCATGTGAATCTGTCCTCTTTATATAAAAAATAATTAAAGCTAATTGAAAAATGCATTACCACAATTGCTTATAGAGCGAAATCATTTCAGCAATTGTAGGAATTATTGGGTTATTAGATGGAGAGCCAGATGCTAGTGCCTGCTCAGCCATTGTTTGTACAACTTCATCAAAATATTTTCTATCCACCCCGAACTCAGCCAGAGTTGGAACTTTTAAATCTTTATTAATTTCAGCCAATGCTTGTACTAGCTTTTGATTTGCGACTTCATGTGAATCATCAATATGTGCAACACCCATTGCTTTTGCACAGTCTGCATAACGTTCAGGTGCAGCTTGTATTGAAAACTCAGTAATCATAGGAAGTAACATTGCATTCGATAGGCCATGAGGTACATGGAAAAAAGCACCAATCGGTCGACTCATCCCATGAACCAATGCAACAGAAGCATTTGAAAATGCAATGCCTGCAAATGTGGAACCAAGCATCATCTTTTCACGTGCAGATTCATTACCCGGCTCATGATAAGCAATTTGTAAGTTAGGTCCGATTAGTTTCATCGCTGCAATTGCTTGAGCATCACTATATGGACTTGCTTTTTTACTAACATATGCTTCAATTGCATGTGTTAGTGCATCAATTCCAGTATCTGCCGTAGTTCTAGCAGGTAAAGACATCGTTAACTCATAGTCGATAATTGCTGCAATGGGTAAGAATCCAAGCCCGGCACAAAGCATTTTTTCACTGGTCTTATCATCAGTAATGATTGTAAAACGGGTACATTCAGAACCTGTTCCCGCTGTAGTGGGGATTGCAATAATTGGCAGTCCGATCTCGTTGACCTGTCTGGGAAATTTATAATCTCTTATCTCTCCCCCAAACTTACTTAAAATACTGATAGCCTTAGCACTGTCGATAGGGCTTCCACCACCTACTGCAATAATGGCATCATATTGGTGCGTTTTGACATGATTCACTCCAGCTTCAATTGAAGCTGAAGTCGGCTCAGGAATCGTTTCATCAAAATAGTCACTCTCGATGTTTTCTGCCTTAAGTAAATTTTGAATCTGATCAATATATCCCAGTGAAACCATCATTTTATCAGTAATGATTAATGGTCTTTTCGCTCCTAAGCTATTCAAAATCTCAGGAAGATGACTTCTAGCATTTTTCCCGACTTGCATGATTCGTGGAAGGTTAATTGAATGAGACATTTTAAATTCACCATAAATTATTGAAGTAATTAGCTTTCTAGAATGATCCGAACATAGTTCCGAGGGTAATTACCCCTGCTAAAGCAATGAGTGGAATTACAACAGCGACAATAAACATGTCGTAATAAGATTGTTTATGCGTTAATCCACATAATGTAATGATGGTAATTACTGCACCATTATGGGGAAGCGAATCTAAGGCACCAGATGCCATAGAAGCTACTCTGTGCATAAGTTCTAATGAAATACCATTGTCTATTGCTAAATTTTTATAGGTTTCCCCCATAGTATTTAAAGCAATACTTAAGCCGCCTGATGCTGAGCCTGTAATCCCAGCCAGTACATTAATAACAATAGCTTCAGAGATAAGAGGATTGTCTGGTGCAATACCAACTAAGAAATCACGTAGAATAATGAAGCCAGCCAATGATGCTATAACTGAACCATAACCAACTTCTGATGCTGTATTAAAAATAGGTAAGAACGAAGATGAGACCCCTTGTTGTATTGAGTCTTTAATATTTACGATCGCTTTCCAATTTAAAATAATGATAGTTAAACATGCTAAGACCAGAGCACAAATAATTGCCCAAAGCCCTACAACTGAGTTTAATGAAACATTACCGAATTTATCAGTTGCTAAATATGCTGTATCGAGTGAAGGTAAGATTATTTTAGTAAGAACCAAGTTAGTAATTATTACTACTAAAATGGGAGCAAAAGCAATGGTAAGGCTTGGACCCGAAGTGGTCAATGCACCGTCATTGCTATGGATTTCAACATGATTGCCATAACCTTCTTTTAGAGAATCTGCTTTGGCAATACGCTTATTTAACCACCACATTCCTGTAATTATAATAAAGATAGAGGATAAAACTCCTAAGCCAGGTGCAGCGTATAAATCAGTATTAAAAAACGGCATTGGAATTGCATTTTGAATTGCAGGCGTTCCGGGTAATGCTGTCATTGTAAAAGTTAAAGCACCCAACATAATTGCAGCTGGAATTAATCTTTTCGGAATTCCAAGTTTTTTGAATAGTGCTGATGCTATCGGGAAAACTGCAAAACCAACAACAAATAGTGATACACCACCATAAGTTAAAATTGCACATGAGAGCACAATCGAAAGCATAGCTCTTTTATGCCCTAATTTTTCGACGAAAAAATTGGCAATAGTTCGTGCAGAGCCAGAGTCATCCATTAGCTTCCCAAATATTGCACCTAGCAAAAAAAGTGGGAAATATTTAATTATGTACCCGCCTAAGCCGGTCATAAAAATTTGAGAATAAAATCCAAGTAATTCATTACTCAATCCACTCCAAGCAACAGCAAACAGTGCAAGCAGTGGAGCTAGAACAATTACGCTAAATCCTTTATATGCCAGATACATCAGCAGTATTAGGGACAAGACTATTCCAATTAGTCCTACCATTTTTTATACATCCCATTCTTATATTCTTCGTATAATGATACGTTTCGTATCATTATTAATGTATATAATTTAATCTAAACCAAGTCAATATAAAATTTAAATTCTAGACCTTAGTTGTATAAATTAATGATTCTGAGAGTTCTTAAGAAGGATATTTGCATGCTCTACATATTAAAATAATAATAATTTCATAAACTTATAAATTATTAATTAATTCATGACTTAACTAATTTTTTTAATATTCAAGATAGTTTTGGTTAAAAATCATTTGGCTTACTACGATATTTTTAATCAATAAGGGCTTTGTTGCACAAACCTATCTGTAAAGGCTTTTTCAGCGATATAATTTTCAAATGAAGAAGCCTACACACAAAATCTACCGCACAACCAATTGGCCCGCATATAACCGAGCACTCATGAGTCGCGGAAATATTGCCATTTGGTTTGATCCTGCTACGCAATGGTATGCTCCATCAAAAGGCAAACAAGGGCGAAATCAAACCTACTCCGACGCAGCTATCCAATGCTGCTTAATGATTAAATCCTTATTCCGTCTATCTTTACGTATGGTCACTGGCTTTGTGCAAAGTCTGATTAAACTTTGCGGATTAAATTGGACCGCACCAGATTACAGTACGCTTTGTAGAAGACAAAAGCATATTGATATTGCAATCAGCTACCAAAAAAGTAGCGATGGGCTGCATCTACTCGTAGACTCTACAGGCATGAAGTTTCTAGGTGAGGGCGAATGGAAACGCAAGAAACATGGAGCTGAATATCGTCGCCAATGGCGTAAACTACATATTGGTATAGATGCCAAAACCCTACAAATACGCGCTATTCAGCTCACAACCAATAATGTCAGTGATTCACAGGTGCTTGGTGATTTACTTAATCAGATTCCACGAGATGAGCAGATTGACTCTGTTTATACCGATGGAGCTTATGACACCAAGCAATGCCGTCAGGTCATTGCAGATCGGCAAGCACATGCGGTGATTCCACCTAGAAAAAATGCGAAACCATGGAAAGATACAAAGAGTAGCTCGCTAGAGCGAAATGAATTACTTCGAACAGTTAAACGTTTAGGCAGGACATTATGGAAAAAATGGTCAGGCTATCATCGCCGCAGTTTGGTGGAAACTAAGATGCATTGCATCAAATTATTAGGCGATAAATTAATGGCAAGAAGCTTTCCTAGTCAGGTGAATGAAATTCATGCACGTGTAGCAGTCCTCAACAGATTTACGGAATTAGGTCGACCACTTACCCAGGTTACGCCTTAAATTTGGCTCAATTAGGGGCGCTTTGCATTTCAAATCTTTGTGCAACAAAGCCCATACTTTCCGATTTAACTTAAAGCCTAGTAGATAATTGACTAGGCTTTTTTATAAAATAATTGTATTTATAGGGTATACCCTAAAGTAACAATCGAAAACCCTAAGAATTTGTGTCTCATTTAAATAAAATTTGTCCATACGTTACATGTAACTTTTAAATATTAAATTTATTAATTACAATAAGTGGAAATAAGTGTCTAGTCGAGGACAATATGAAAGGTCACAAGGTCGGATATGTCAGAGTTAGCTCTGTTGATCAAAATATTGGACGTCAACTTGAGGGGATCGAGGTCGACCGGGTTTTTGTTGATAAGGCATCTGGAAAAAATACTGCCCGTCCTAAATTTCAGGAAATGCTGAGCTATGTTCGTGAAGGTGACATGATTGTTGTTCACTCCATGGATCGTTTTGCTCGGAGCCTGAAAGATTTGGTTACTGAGGTTGATCAGCTAGTAAAGAGAGGGGTTGCCATTCACTTTGTGAAAGAGAATATTACTTTCACAGCCCAGGCCACTCCGATGGATAACTTGATGTTGCAGTTGATGGGAGCTTTTGCTCAGTTTGAGAGAGAAATTATTTTAGAACGTCAGAAAGAAGGGATTAAGCTCGCAGCAGCTCAAGGGAAATATAAAGGACGCATCCATAAATTGAATCCCGATCAGGCCAAAGCTTTACGACAAGCTTGGGAAGAAGGAAAGTATTCATCCAAAGTTGATCTGGCACAAGCATTTGGTATCAGCCGACAGGCTGTTTACCGGTATTTAAAATTCGTAGACTAAATTGTTAGAACCGGCGTTAATAAGCTTTAGTCATTAGCCAATTAAAATGAAACTCCAGTAGTATAGAAAGCAATCAAAACTCTAAAGTTACCCTTATGATTTAAAGCAAAATGTCGATATGGGGATCTTCTAGTTGCAGCAGTATATTTCTATACATTTCATAGTGTTCTGTTTCCTTAGACACGAAGAAAACGTGTTCTACTGTTCTATAGGTTGTTAAGGTTGATAGAATTGTTCCTATGGCAATTTCAGCAGCAAGTTGTGGTGGAAAAGAATAAATCCCCGTGGAAATATTGGGAAATGAGACGGTTTTGGCTTTGATTTCTTCAGCTTTAAATAGTGCATTATTATAGGCATCGCAGAGCAGTTGAGGTTCATCCCGAGTTCCATCTAACCATCGAGGACCTACTGCATGAATGACAAATTTCGCCGGTAGATCGCCAGCAATAGTCACCTCTGCAGAACCAGTTTCGCACCCACCTTTTGCTTTGTGAAGCTCGATACAGGCATCTTTCATCAAAACGCCTGCTCTTTTATGAATGATATAGTCAAGCCCACCACCACCTAATAGAGATTTATTGGCAGAATTCACCAAAGCATCCACCGGTAGAGTGGTGATGTCGCCATGAACAAGGCTAACTTTTTTCAATTTCATATCAGTAGTGATGGGATGGCTATATCTTAATCAATACCTTTTTCTTGTTTAAATTGAGAAAGAATTGCATCCATTTCTGGTTTAAACAATTTGATATATTCATCCGACAGACCTCTACTACTAGATGGATGAGGCAGACAAACTACTTTACAGTTTTCAAAGTTGTTGAAGAAAACGGCTTTGTTACACAAAGATTTGAAATGCAAAGCGCCCCTAATTGAGCCAAATTTTAGGCGTAACTTGGGTAAATGGTCGACCTAATTCCGTAAATCTGTTGAGGACTGCCACACGTGTATGAATCTCATTGACTTGGCTTTGAAAGCTCCTTGCACTGAGTTTATCGCCCAATAATTTAATGCAATGCATCTTGGTTTCTACCAAACTTCGCCGATGGTAGCCTGACCATTTTTTCCAGAGTGTCCTGCCGAAACGTTTAACTGTTCGAAGTCATTCATTTCGCTCTAGCGAGCTACTCTTTGTATCTTTCCATGGTTTCGCATTTTTTCTAGGTGGAATCACCGCATGCGCTTGCCGATCTGCAATGACCTGACGGCATTGCTTGGTGTCATAAGCTCCATCGGTATAAACAGAGTCAATCCGCTCATCTTGTGGAATCTGATTAAGTAAATCACCAAGCACCTGTGAATCACTGACATTATTGGTTGTAAGCTGAACTGCTCGTATTTGCAGGGTTTTAGCATCTATACCAATATGTAGTTTACGCAATTGGCGACGATATTCAGGTCCATGTTTCTTGCGCTTCCATTCGCCCTCACCTAGAAACTTCATGCCTGTAGAGTCCATGAGTATATAAAGCCCATCTCTACTTTTTTGGTAGCTGATTGCAATATCAATATGCTTTTGTCTTCTACAAAGCGTGGTGTAATCTGGAGCTATCCAATTTAATCCGCAAAGTTTAATCAGACTTTGCACAAAGCCAGTAACCATACGTAAAGACAGACGAAATAAGGATTTAATCATTAAGCAGCATTGGATGGCTGCGTCGGAGTAGGTTTGATTTCGCCCTTGTTTGCCTTTTGATGGCGCATACCATTGCGTAGCAGGATCAAACCAAATGGCAATATTTCCGCGACTCATGAGTGCTCGGTTATATGCGGGCCAATTGGTTGTGCGGTAGATTTTGTGTGTAGGCTTCTTCATTTGAAAATTATATCGCTGAAAAAGCCGTTACAGATAGGTTTGTGCAACAAAGCCGTGTTGATCTGTCAGCATGGTACGAGGCATAGCGAATAGTAAAATTGGGTTTGGCGATTTGATTTTACTACTTCGCTATTTTTTAAGCTAAAAGTGTCAACACACCCTAATAAAAACCAACTATTTTAGTTTACTTTTTTTATTTAAATAGAATTTTCTTTCTTTATTGTTTAGATTAACTAAAAAAATAATTCACATTTAAAGTATTGTGGCTGATAAATAGTATTGTTTAGTTTTTTTAAATAAAATGATGTCAATAAGCTTTTTGTATAAATAAATACAAATATATTTTTTTAAAAAAATCAATGTTAAGATTTAAAAATAGAATCAATGATTATTTGTGACTTGATAGTCAAATTTATGTTTGCGACAAGCAAAAAGTTTTGATTATCAGCTTTACAGTATTTAATAAATAAACAATACATGGACACATATATGGATCAGAAAGTTACGTTAATTGATAAAAAGTCTCACCAAGGTGTCGAAGTAAATGCATCAGACAAAATACAATTGTCATCGCAGAATCCTTCGGTCGTTCAAATTAAAGCTTCTTCAGAAGATATTAAAGAATATAGAAAGGAAGGTAACAATCTGGTTATTGTTTTAAAAACTGGTGAATTAATAACAATAATGGGCTTTTTTGATGCAGATAACAGTCTTGTTTTGCAAGATGATGTTAATCATAAATTGCTTTGGGCTGAGTTCAATTCTAGTGGTGAGTCGTTAAATGTAGCTTATGCTGAGCTGAAGGATGTGGGGCCTTTATTGTATGGTGATAGTGATGCGGTATCCCCATGGGCTTGGGCTGCAGTTCCATTGACTGCAGGAGGTATTTTAGCTTGGGCAGGGCATAATTCAGAAAATGATTCTGATAAGGGTACAGGTAAAACAAAAGAAGCACCAAGTGCCCCAGATTCAGTTGTAATAGGTAATGGAGACGAATGGATCTCTGCTGCTGAAATTGATGCAGATGATAAAGTTGACGTTAAAGTTGATTTACCCGCAGATGCAGTTGCTGGTGACAGTGTTATTGTTAACGGTGAAGAAACAGTATTGACAACTGATGACATTACTGCAGGTGAAATCACCGTTAAAGTAGATGCGCCGAACGAAGGTGAAACCTTAGAAGTTGTTGTTTCGATTAAAGATGCAGTGGGTAACGAATCGGCACCATTGGCAGAGAGTGCTGTTGTGGACACCACAGCGCCTGATGTTACTGGTACAACAGTAGAAGACATTGTTGTTGCTGGTGATGATGTTTTGAATCAAGCAGAATCAGAAGGCACCACGACAGTTACAGGTAAGTTGGAAGGTATTCCATCAGATGCTGCAACGACTGAGGTTATCGTTACCGTCAATGGTAAAGATGTTGAAGCGACAGTTAATCCTGACGGTACTTGGACAGCGACAGTAGAAGGTTCAGACCTATTGGCTGATGCAGACAAGACAGTGGAAGTGGTAGCGACCTTTACTGATGCAGCTGGTAATAGCGATACAGTTACGGGCGAAAAAATCTATACGGTTGACACCACAGCGCCTGATGTTGCTGGTACAACAGTAGAAGACATTGTTGTTGCTGGTGATGATGTTTTGAATCAAGCAGAATCAGAAGGCACCACGACAGTTACAGGTAAGTTGGAAGGTATTCCATCAGATGCTGCAACGACTGAGGTTATCGTTACCGTCAATGGTAAAGATGTTGAAGCGACAGTTAATCCTGACGGTACTTGGACAGCGACAGTAGAAGGTTCAGACCTATTGGCTGATGCAGACAAGACAGTGGAAGTGGTAGCGACCTTTACTGATGCAGCTGGTAATAGCGATACAGTTACGGGCGAAAAAATCTATACGGTTGACACCACAGCGCCTGATGTTGCTGGTACAACAGTAGAAGACATTGTTGTTGCTGGTGATGATGTTTTGAATCAAGCAGAATCAGAAGGCACCACGACAGTTACAGGTAAGTTGGAAGGTATTCCATCAGATGCTGCAACGACTGAGGTTATCGTTACCGTCAATGGTAAAGATGTTGAAGCGACAGTTAATCCTGACGGTACTTGGACAGCGACAGTAGAAGGTTCAGACCTATTGGCTGATGCAGACAAGACAGTGGAAGTGGTAGCGACCTTTACTGATGCAGCTGGTAATAGCGATACAGTTACGGGCGAAAAAATCTATACGGTTGACACCACAGCGCCTGATGTTGCTGGTACAACAGTAGAAGACATTGTTGTTGCTGGTGATGATGTTTTGAATCAAGCAGAATCAGAAGGCACCACGACAGTTACAGGTAAGTTGGAAGGTATTCCATCAGATGCTGCAACGACTGAGGTTATCGTTACCGTCAATGGTAAAGATGTTGAAGCGACAGTTAATCCTGACGGTACTTGGACAGCGACAGTAGAAGGTTCAGACCTATTGGCTGATGCAGACAAGACAGTGGAAGTGGTAGCGACCTTTACTGATGCAGCTGGTAATAGCGATACAGTTACGGGCGAAAAAATCTATACGGTTGACACCACAGCGCCTGATGTTGCTGGTACAACAGTAGAAGACATTGTTGTTGCTGGTGATGATGTTTTGAATCAAGCAGAATCAGAAGGCACCACGACAGTTACAGGTAAGTTGGAAGGTATTCCATCAGATGCTGCAACGACTGAGGTTATCGTTACCGTCAATGGTAAAGATGTTGAAGCGACAGTTAATCCTGACGGTACTTGGACAGCGACAGTAGAAGGTTCAGACCTATTGGCTGATGCAGACAAGACAGTGGAAGTGGTAGCGACCTTTACTGATGCAGCTGGTAATAGCGATACAGTTACGGGCGAAAAAATCTATACGGTTGACACCACAGCGCCTGATGTTGCTGGTACAACAGTAGAAGACATTGTTGTTGCTGGTGATGATGTTTTGAATCAAGCAGAATCAGAAGGCACCACGACAGTTACAGGTAAGTTGGAAGGTATTCCATCAGATGCTGCAACGACTGAGGTTATCGTTACCGTCAATGGTAAAGATGTTGAAGCGACAGTTAATCCTGACGGTACTTGGACAGCGACAGTAGAAGGTTCAGACCTATTGGCTGATGCAGACAAGACAGTGGAAGTGGTAGCGACCTTTACTGATGCAGCTGGTAATAGCGATACAGTTACGGGCGAAAAAATCTATACGGTTGACACCACAGCGCCTGATGTTGCTGGTACAACAGTAGAAGACATTGTTGTTGCTGGTGATGATGTTTTGAATCAAGCAGAATCAGAAGGCACCACGACAGTTACAGGTAAGTTGGAAGGTATTCCATCAGATGCTGCAACGACTGAGGTTATCGTTACCGTCAATGGTAAAGATGTTGAAGCGACAGTTAATCCTGACGGTACTTGGACAGCGACAGTAGAAGGTTCAGACCTATTGGCTGATGCAGACAAGACAGTGGAAGTGGTAGCGACCTTTACTGATGCAGCTGGTAATAGCGATACAGTTACGGGCGAAAAAATCTATACGGTTGACACCACAGCGCCTGATGTTGCTGGTACAACAGTAGAAGACATTGTTGTTGCTGGTGATGATGTTTTGAATCAAGCAGAATCAGAAGGCACCACGACAGTTACAGGTAAGTTGGAAGGTATTCCATCAGATGCTGCAACGACTGAGGTTATCGTTACCGTCAATGGTAAAGATGTTGAAGCGACAGTTAATCCTGACGGTACTTGGACAGCGACAGTAGAAGGTTCAGACCTATTGGCTGATGCAGACAAGACAGTGGAAGTGGTAGCGACCTTTACTGATGCAGCTGGTAATAGCGATACAGTTACGGGCGAAAAAATCTATACGGTTGACACCACAGCGCCTGATGTTGCTGGTACAACAGTAGAAGACATTGTTGTTGCTGGTGATGATGTTTTGAATCAAGCAGAATCAGAAGGCACCACGACAGTTACAGGTAAGTTGGAAGGTATTCCATCAGATGCTGCAACGACTGAGGTTATCGTTACCGTCAATGGTAAAGATGTTGAAGCGACAGTTAATCCTGACGGTACTTGGACAGCGACAGTAGAAGGTTCAGACCTATTGGCTGATGCAGACAAGACAGTGGAAGTGGTAGCGACCTTTACTGATGCAGCTGGTAATAGCGATACAGTTACGGGCGAAAAAATCTATACGGTTGACACCACAGCGCCTGATGTTGCTGGTACAACAGTAGAAGACATTGTTGTTGCTGGTGATGATGTTTTGAATCAAGCAGAATCAGAAGGCACCACGACAGTTACAGGTAAGTTGGAAGGTATTCCATCAGATGCTGCAACGACTGAGGTTATCGTTACCGTCAATGGTAAAGATGTTGAAGCGACAGTTAATCCTGACGGTACTTGGACAGCGACAGTAGAAGGTTCAGACCTATTGGCTGATGCAGACAAGACAGTGGAAGTGGTAGCGACCTTTACTGATGCAGCTGGTAATAGCGATACAGTTACGGGCGAAAAAATCTATACGGTTGACACCACAGCGCCTGATGTTGCTGGTACAACAGTAGAAGACATTGTTGTTGCTGGTGATGATGTTTTGAATCAAGCAGAATCAGAAGGCACCACGACAGTTACAGGTAAGTTGGAAGGTATTCCATCAGATGCTGCAACGACTGAGGTTATCGTTACCGTCAATGGTAAAGATGTTGAAGCGACAGTTAATCCTGACGGTACTTGGACAGCGACAGTAGAAGGTTCAGACCTATTGGCTGATGCAGACAAGACAGTGGAAGTGGTAGCGACCTTTACTGATGCAGCTGGTAATAGCGATACAGTTACGGGCGAAAAAATCTATACGGTTGACACCACAGCGCCTGATGTTGCTGGTACAACAGTAGAAGACATTGTTGTTGCTGGTGATGATGTTTTGAATCAAGCAGAATCAGAAGGCACCACGACAGTTACAGGTAAGTTGGAAGGTATTCCATCAGATGCTGCAACGACTGAGGTTATCGTTACCGTCAATGGTAAAGATGTTGAAGCGACAGTTAATCCTGACGGTACTTGGACAGCGACAGTAGAAGGTTCAGACCTATTGGCTGATGCAGACAAGACAGTGGAAGTGGTAGCGACCTTTACTGATGCAGCTGGTAATAGCGATACAGTTACGGGCGAAAAAATCTATACGGTTGACACCACAGCGCCTGATGTTGCTGGTACAACAGTAGAAGACATTGTTGTTGCTGGTGATGATGTTTTGAATCAAGCAGAATCAGAAGGCACCACGACAGTTACAGGTAAGTTGGAAGGTATTCCATCAGATGCTGCAACGACTGAGGTTATCGTTACCGTCAATGGTAAAGATGTTGAAGCGACAGTTAATCCTGACGGTACTTGGACAGCGACAGTAGAAGGTTCAGACCTATTGGCTGATGCAGACAAGACAGTGGAAGTGGTAGCGACCTTTACTGATGCAGCTGGTAATAGCGATACAGTTACGGGCGAAAAAATCTATACGGTTGACACCACAGCGCCTGATGTTGCTGGTACAACAGTAGAAGACATTGTTGTTGCTGGTGATGATGTTTTGAATCAAGCAGAATCAGAAGGCACCACGACAGTTACAGGTAAGTTGGAAGGTATTCCATCAGATGCTGCAACGACTGAGGTTATCGTTACCGTCAATGGTAAAGATGTTGAAGCGACAGTTAATCCTGACGGTACTTGGACAGCGACAGTAGAAGGTTCAGACCTATTGGCTGATGCAGACAAGACAGTGGAAGTGGTAGCGACCTTTACTGATGCAGCTGGTAATAGCGATACAGTTACGGGCGAAAAAATCTATACGGTTGACACCACAGCGCCTGATGTTGCTGGTACAACAGTAGAAGACATTGTTGTTGCTGGTGATGATGTTTTGAATCAAGCAGAATCAGAAGGCACCACGACAGTTACAGGTAAGTTGGAAGGTATTCCATCAGATGCTGCAACGACTGAGGTTATCGTTACCGTCAATGGTAAAGATGTTGAAGCGACAGTTAATCCTGACGGTACTTGGACAGCGACAGTAGAAGGTTCAGACCTATTGGCTGATGCAGACAAGACAGTGGAAGTGGTAGCGACCTTTACTGATGCAGCTGGTAATAGCGATACAGTTACGGGCGAAAAAATCTATACGGTTGACACCACAGCGCCTGATGTTACTGGTACAACAGTAGAAGACATTGTTGTTGCTGGTGATGATGTTTTGAATCAAGCAGAATCAGAAGGCACCACGACAGTTACAGGTAAGTTGGAAGGTATTCCATCAGATGCTGCAACGACTGAGGTTATCGTTACCGTCAATGGTAAAGATGTTGAAGCGACAGTTAATCCTGACGGTACTTGGACAGCGACAGTAGAAGGTTCAGACCTATTGGCTGATGCAGACAAGACAGTGGAAGTGGTAGCGACCTTTACTGATGCAGCTGGTAATAGCGATACAGTTACGGGCGAAAAAATCTATACGGTTGACACCACAGCGCCTGATGTTACTGGTACAACAGTAGAAGACATTGTTGTTGCTGGTGATGATGTTTTGAATCAAGCAGAATCAGAAGGCACCACGACAGTTACAGGTAAGTTGGAAGGTATTCCATCAGATGCTGCAACGACTGAGGTTATCGTTACCGTCAATGGTAAAGATGTTGAAGCGACAGTTAATCCTGACGGTACTTGGACAGCGACAGTAGAAGGTTCAGACCTATTGGCTGATGCAGACAAGACAGTGGAAGTGGTAGCGACCTTTACTGATGCAGCTGGTAATAGCGATACAGTTACGGGCGAAAAAATCTATACGGTTGACACCACAGCGCCTGATGTTGCTGGTACAACAGTAGAAGACATTGTTGTTGCTGGTGATGATGTTTTGAATCAAGCAGAATCAGAAGGCACCACGACAGTTACAGGTAAGTTGGAAGGTATTCCATCAGATGCTGCAACGACTGAGGTTATCGTTACCGTCAATGGTAAAGATGTTGAAGCGACAGTTAATCCTGACGGTACTTGGACAGCGACAGTAGAAGGTTCAGACCTATTAGCTGATGCAGACAAGACAGTGGAAGTGGTAGCAACCTTTACTGATGCAGCAGGCAATAGCAGCACAGCGAATGGTGAAAAAATCTATACGGTTGATACCATTGCACTGGAAAATGATGATGCTAATGCTATTTACAAAGATAGTCAGGTGAATCCAATACCAATTGTAGTATTGCAAGATAATGATGCAATAGGCTTACTTCAAGGTAGTAGCACTCAGAACAGTCTAAGCTTTAGCATCGCAGATGGTGCGAAAGATGTTGTCATTACCGTTAAACAAGACAATCTCGTAGCAGTTGCCGATGCTTATTCATTCACTGTGAGAAATACTGAAACAGGTAAGGAATATATCGTTGCAAAAGCAGACAGCAGTCAAGGTGCATTGGTTGCAGGTGCTTTAGGATTGGAAGCGCTAGGTGCTGTGGGTGATGGAAATGGTTTAAGATTGGATATTCATGATTTGCCAGTAGGTAATTATGAAGTTGTCATTCAGGGTGATGCAAGTAAATTAGCTGATGTTTTAGCTACTGTGAGTTTAGAAGACTTAGGTAATAATACCGTTGAAGACTTAATTCTGGATACCGTGACTGGCTTGCTTAAAGAGGCATTGGTTGGTAACCGAGCTATTGCTGAAGGGTTGTTAAAACAAATCTCTGTAAAACAATTATTGGATCTTGTTGAAAGTAATGATAATCCTCTAGTATCAGGTTTAGGGGCAACATTAAATGCTGTTTTGGGTAATCCTCTGATAGCTGGAATACTTGGTGACATCTACAGTGGTAATGTTGGCGACATTCTTGAGGGTAAGGTAGATAGTGGGATTTTAGGTGTTCTAAACAATAATCCCCTTACATCATGGCTTGTTCAACCCTTATTGAGTGCTGTAGGTGGTTTGGTTAATGATGTACTCGATAACCTTGATTTAATTGCTGAAAGCTTATTTGATCTTGTCGTAGAGCCATTACTTAAAGATGTAATCTTGGAGGGTCTACTTGATAACTTAAATTTAACTGATGCCTTAAATGACTTATTAGGTGCTGTTGGTACATTACTTAATACCATTGGTGCAGGTGGTCTACTCCCTGCATTAGATGATGTGTTGCAATTAGTAGCTCAAGAAATTCTAAGTAATCCAGTTACACTCTTTAGCAGTGTTGAAGCTGCGGTCTATGTGGTTAGTGAGAAAACTTACTTTGCAGAAGGTAATATCCTAATCAATGATACAGTAGACAACCCTGAAATCATTGCGGTGAATGGTGATACTATTGTCTTTGATCAAACCGATGGGGATGACGTTAAATACGCTCTTATCAATGGTACATACGGCACATTACATCTGTATAAAGATGGAAGCTATACTTATACTGCTGTTAATGTCGCAGGTGAAACTGCATTATTAACGGATAAGTTTAGCTATACCGTTAAAGATAATGGCAATATTAAAGATGCCGACTTAACCATCAATATTGACCCAGTCAATGGAACTCTTGTCGGTACGGATGGTGATGATAAGTTACAAGGTGGTGCTGGTAATGATATCTTGACTGGCGGTGAAGGTGCTGATACTGCGATCTTCTACTTATTGAATAATCTTGATGCCACGGGTGGTAATGGTACAGATACTTGGACTGACTTCCATCAAGGTGATGTAACGACAGATACTGAGGCAGACAAAATTGATATATCTGCTTTACTGGATGGACAGCAAAACATAGATAATATTGGCAGTTATCTTTCAATCGAAGCAGATGAAAATGGTGATGCCATTATCAAGATTGATCGTGATGCTGCTGGCTCACTGTCAAGTGCTAATTTATTGGTATTAGAAGGTATTAAAGTTGCAAATCATACCGATTTGTTGCAAGAATTGATTGATAATCAACAAATTATATTCTAAGCCATTAGGATGTAATAAATAAGAAAAGGTACTTTACGATAGTACGTGTAAAGTACCTTTCAAATCATGCTTATATTTTTAGAAATTCAAGCTAAGGTTGATCAAACTTGTGAAAAATTGGGTTGGAAAAAAGAAGAGTTTGGCCCGAGGTTCAGAATGGTGGAGTTCCATAGGTATTAACCCATGAAAACAAATATTGGTATATTTCTGAAGAACGAGGGGGAGTTATTTTTGAAAAAACAACCAAGGATTTTGAAGAATTACTTTATTGGATAATGGGTAATCTTATATATAGTTATTCGTATAAGTTTGAACTTAAAAAGGCTCTGTTGGAAAAACTTACCCTTTAAAAACTTCTTCAGCAATATAATTTCCAAATGAAGAAGCCTGCACCTGAAATTTATCGCACGACCAATTGGTCTTCGTATAACCGAGCCTCTTAATAGGAAATTGTAATGTTAATATTATCACTATAATTCCCAGCTTTAACTGCTGTTTGATTAGTAGGGATATTCCCATAAATAGTATGATTAACCGTTACTGTTTGTAACAATCGCAAAAATGCAATTTGACCTCTTACCGAGCTTGTACCGCCTGTGCCATTTCCCCAAATTTGAGTACGCGCGGGTGAAGTATATAGGTTATATTTTAATGCATTTGGATCGTTAGGGGCGGACATTCTACGATCATTAAAGGCCGGTCCATTTCCTTTACTTAAAGAAATTGTATAAGGCGCATCCAGCAAGCTAATTAGGGCCTGACAAGTGACTGTAATAGTTCCCAGTGTATTTGATGGTACATTGGCGATAGGGTTATATGTACCAAAGGCAACAGAGTTGCTATTTACTGAACATGAACATCCTAAACAAAGTGCCATAATAGACTGCGAGCATATGCTCATGCCTAATATCGACAGCATTCCTATTACTTTTTTCATACGTGTACTCCCTGTTAAACTTGTTCGAATTTCACATCAGTCTATTTATTGATCACATTTATAAAAAATAATCCTTTTTTCACATATTCATCTGAAAATATACTTATCTCTAGATAATACCGATTTTAAGGAAATCACTATTGTAATGCTGTGCAGATCACCGGTGGCGGGTCAGTGTTATTCGAAATATTTAAGTCTAATGTCACTTCAAACTCGCACTGTTCGTTTTGCCATGTGACAGTGATATAATTTTTTTCTGCTAAATTCGTTAAATAGACTTCCCCTCTTTTTCCTACTACAAACTCATCTTCCCGTCCTGCTATTTTTACTTTTGCCCCTAAGGGCATAATCGAGTGGTCGGTCCGTAAAATAGTCATTAGGATATGGTTTGATCTACGTACAGGTAAATTCACAAATATTCCACTCTTAGCATAGGGTTGTGGAAAGTCTTCAACTCCCTGTATTTCTGCCTCTAAAGGGAGCTCTGCCGGGTCAATACTAATTTTATTTTTTTGATAAGGTAATAAATTGGGAACTAGGGCTAAGCCTTGGCTGTTAGTATGAGCAGCCAGTTGATTACTGCGATATATTGGAATGTTTGAAAAATCCCCGACTTTCACCACAGCAAAGCTCTGCTGACCAATATTTTGTGTAGCAAAAAATAAATCATTAAACCAGCCGACTGACCCTTTAGCAGCTAAGCGTACAGATGTATTCCAATCTGAATTTTCTGCAGCTTCTGCAATTAGCTGTCCCTTGTCTGTGTTCCAAATGAGATTGGTATATAGCCTTTGTTGAGGATTATCACTCGCACGCATACTCCAACCTAATCCAGGCCCCGATGGAGCAGACTGGTTCAGTTCTGCCGTAGCAATTGATTGTCTGTTCTGATCGTGTGTTATACGGGTGGCGATACTCCGCTGCTGATCAAGCGGAATAGTAAGACTTAACCCTCCACTCCATTCCCGATCAGTCTCTAAGCTTTTTGTTACATAGGTGTTTAGAAATATATTTTGTGCAAGCGAGACGTTTAAGCTTACAGAAAGTAGTTGAAATATATTCCCTTCCCAATCTGACTGACCAGTATAATTAAGACCTGCTGAAATATGCTGAGCAATGGGTAATCCATAACCGGCAAAGACACGCTGTTTAGGTCTAGTTTCATCTTCGATTGAAGCAAATTGATTATAGTCTTTATCAAAATATTCCCATCGCATAGATCCACTTCCAACCAAACTAGTACGATCCAGACCTACTAAATAACGGTTTCCTTGCAGATCTTTGTCATTTGATATTCCACCACCGATACGTAAAATAGCAATATCACCCAAGACCTGATTTACTATTCCTCCAATCGCTTGGCGATCTTCTTGTAATTCAATCCGTCCCTCTACTGTAGTTAATTTGCTCAATCCTTGTCGCCACTGGGCAGATGAGAAGAAATCGCTATAATCATTACTTCTCACTCCATAATTTTCTCTCAGAAAACCAGCCTGAAATGAAAAATCGATAATATCTTTTTCCAATAACTGGGGAGAAGTATAGTAGCTTTTAGTAATGAGTGTTTCTTGCCCCAACAAATTCCGGACGATCAAATTTAATTCGCCAGAACCTGTAATCACTGGAATATTCGTTAAGTCAAAAGGTCCGGGGCTCACTGTTTGCGTTTGCGTTTTTTGATTGTTGACTAAAATATCAACAGTAGAGGGTAAAGCAGCAGACCCAGAAATTGAAGGCATCGGATAAGAAATATAACCTGGCTGGAGTGAAAAATCCCGTCCCCAACGGACACCTGCAAATCGTGCTGGACGA